>DASPSM010000571.1:0-3516 GCA_035623955.1 Planctomycetaceae bacterium | reverse complement strand
GTCAGCACGGCAAGCGCGTACGTGCAGCCGATGCCGCTCTCGAGCGCCGCCAGGTGGGCGTGTCCAAAGACTCGCGGCATGAGCACGATGGCCAGCGCCGTCACGACTCCGGCCGCGCGGCCGTACCAGAGCGAAGCCGTCCAGGCGCACAAGAAGACGGTGATCGCGAAAGCGGCCGCCGATCCGACGCGGGCCGCACTCGTGACGAAGAGGTCTCCCTGTGGATGATGATGGGGCGGCGCAACGGCAATCGTCGCGTGATGCCACAGCCCAAGCCAGACCCGCGCAAGCGGTGGATGATCGGGATTGTGGTAGCCATATTGCCAGTCCGGCCCCAGGTCATCGAAATCGCCGAAGAGCTGCCGGAGCGTGAGGATGCGCTCGCCCGAGATCCATCCCAGGGCCCACGTCTTGAGCCCTTCAACGAGCCGCACCCCCTCCTGCACGTTGAACGACTCGTCGATCGTCAGCCCGGGGCCCTGCGGCGCATCGGGATAGTCGCCGGACGCATCGATGGCCGAGACGACGAGCACGAACGCCGCACAGGCGACTATCCCGGGAAACAGCCAGTGGCGAGGCCGGCGTGAAGGGCTCGGCGAGGAGATTCCCATTCCGTTACTCTATGACGCGGCGCGCAGCGGGGACAATCCGAGTGATCAGGGCGCGAGATTCGGCGACAGTGATGGTCGAGGCCCCCTCACCCCCAGCCCCTCTCCCGCAAGGGGAGAGGGGAGAAGATTTGCAAGCAACCTCTTGTTGCGCGAGTGCCGCCAACGCGGGCGCCCTTCCCCCCTCTCCCCGTTGCGGGAGAGGGGCCGGGGGTGAGGGGGCCCGCGCGGTTATTTGGCCGAAGCGATTTCCCGACACCATCCGATCGGTTGCGGTATAACAGCGGCAACGGACGGCTGTCTGTGAACCCAAAAAGGTCAGCAAGCGAGGATTGTGCGATGGCATCCACTTCAACGGGCGAGTCCCCGCAGTCTTTGGCCGCAAAGCCTGGTGGCCGACGCTTCGCCAGGCGTGTCGCCTACGCGGTCGGCGCTTTGTTGCTGGTCGTCGTCCTCTATCTCTTTCTTTGGCCCTCGCCGATCGATTCGATCCCTTGGCAGCCGCCCCCTAAACCGGCGCTCGAAGGCGCGCTGGCTCCGAACAATCTCTTGGAATCGGCCGAGCTACTGGCCGTCGGGCAAATCGTCGGACCGGAAGACGTCGAAGTCCATTCGGACGGCAAGATTTTTACAGGGACGGTCGACGGCCGCGTCGTGGTCATCGATCCCGGTTCCAAAGAGGTGAAGACGGTTGCCACCACGGGGGGCCGGCCTCTCGGGATCGCCACGGCGCCGAACGGCGATCTGATTGTTGCCGACGCGGTCAAGGGGCTGCTATCGGTCACCTCCAAAGGGGGCCTCGCGACGCAGTCGACCGAGGCGGAGGGGAAGCCGTTCCGCTTTGTCGACGACCTCGACGTCGCACGCGACGGCAAGATCTACTTCTCCGACGCCAGCGATACGTTCGGCGTCGACGACTATCTGTTGGACATGCTTGAGGGGCGCCCGCACGGACGCCTGCTGCGCTACGACCCGGCGACGAAATCGACCAAGGTCCTCTTGAGCGGTCTTTACTTCGCCAACGGCGTCGCCCTGTCGGAGCACGAGGATTTCGTGCTGGTGAACGAGACGTATCGTTTTCGAGTGACGCGGTACTGGCTGAAAGGTGACCGCGCCGGCAAATCGGATGTTTTCGTCGACAATCTGCCAGGCTACCCCGACAACATCACCTCAAATCGCCACGGGACGTTTTGGCTCGCGTTATTTACCGTGCGCAACGACGCGGGCGATTGGCTCGCGCCGCGTCCGACGCTCAAAAACATGCTGGCCAAGCTGCCGCGCGCTTTTTGGCCCAAGCCTCAGCCGTATGGCTTTGTGGTCAAGCTCGACGAGTCGGGGCACATCCTCGCAAGTTTTCAGGACCCCAGCGGCCAGCACGTGCCGGCGATCACATCGGCGTTCGAACGCAACGGCTCCCTGTATCTTGGCAGCATGTCGAACCGCTTCGTGGGCAAGTTCAAGCTGCCTTAGAAGCCGCTCCCGAACAGGCGCGGACATAAAACACCGATGCCGGCCGCAAGCTTTGTCGCAGCCGGCATCGGTTTTTGTCTTGGGATCTGACTCGGGGGGTCGAGATGGGTCTGGGCGTTGGTCCCGGGTCTTGTCCTTAAGACCCGGCGGCCGGTTTTTCGTCGGATACTCGCGTCAGCGTGGGGCGCCGGCGGCTTGTCCGCCAATGTCGCAGGTCCGCTTTAGGCGAGCTGCTTCTTGCGTCCGACGAGCGTCCGGATCCGTTCGGCCAACAGGGCCGCGTCGAACGGCTTGCGGAACGTCTCACTGAACAGGGTCCGGTCGAAACCGCTGGCGTTATCGTCGTCGTTCAGCAGTCCGATCAGAACCGTCTCGGTGTATTCCGAGTTCTTGCGGAGGTTCTGGGCAATCATCAAGGCTTCGTTGCGGCCCATTGCGAAGTCGATGACGACGCAATCCGGGTGCAGCGACTCGGCCTGGATGCCGGCCTCGAATCCGCTCACCGCCGACTCGATTTTGAAGTCGTCGGTTCCCATCATTTCGTGCAAGCTGCTGCGGACAGCGTGGTCGGCGCCGACGAGCAGAATTTTGCCCATCGCTTCGTCTTCCAGCTCCCCGAGCGGCATCCCGTGCTCTTTGAGGAAGCGAATCAGGTGCTCGCGGGGAATCCGGCGGTCCTGGGAACCGGGGATCCGATAGCCGCGAAGCCGGCCCGAATCAAACCACTTGCTCACGGTGCGGGGTGCCACTTTACAGATCTTAGCTACTTGTCCAGTAGTGAAGATCGTCCTCATTGCGGGCTCTCCAATCAGATTCTCTTAGGCCAACTCAGAGGGTTCGTCGGGCCCTCAGGATCTTCACCCCTAGCACGATGGCCGGCTCTCCTAGCCACTCGGTCCGTGACATACAAGAACCACCGCGGTCTTGGGTCGGGGTCCGCAACGATCCGCGCGGAGCGGCCCTCGAGAGGCCCCCCGCTCGTCCCGTTGCGCGCCTGATTGTCAGGCTCGGGCAATACGTCGTCGGGATTTCGTCCGTCGAGCGAGCGCTGTGCGAGACAGCGCCGTCGACGGGGGGGCAAAGGACCGGAAGCCCATCGCGCGAGCGTCCAGCTCAAGCGGCAGGTCGAGTCCGAGTTGTCCGTCCCCCCTAGGACGTCTTTCGTCAGCTCATCGGCCGCATCCTGCGACCTCACGGGCGGACCGTGCGACGAGCCAGCTCAAAACGTCTGACGTATTTCTTCGTCAGCCTCCGTATGAGGACTTTAGGTTCTTTACCGGCGGT
Source organism: Planctomycetaceae bacterium (assembly GCA_035623955.1). Classification (GTDB taxonomy): domain Bacteria; phylum Planctomycetota; class Planctomycetia; order Planctomycetales; family Planctomycetaceae; genus DASPSM01. Next base: position 154 of record DASPSM010000571.1, on the reverse strand, counting down.
GCCTGAAACGCCCGTTGTCCGAAATGCAAGACAGCTTTTCTTGTCCGACGACCGTCGCGGTCCGATTTGTCGACGCAACCGGCGCCCTTGCGCGCCGGTTCTGACCGTTCGGACCCGCATCCTTGGCGCGCAAGACATCCTCGCGCACCCGACA
>DASPSM010000570.1:0-7522 GCA_035623955.1 Planctomycetaceae bacterium | reverse complement strand
TTTCGCCCGCAACCGCGACGCGCCGGACATAGTCGTCCCCCTCGCGCTCCCACTCGGCCGGGTTCATCTTCGTGGCGACCACCGGCTCTTTGGTCTGGGACCAGATTTCCGCGCCGTCTGGGTTAGTGGAGACTTCATCGGCGGGCACATCGCGGCCGCTGGCCGTGCGGAAGCGCGTCAGCTCCGCCTCGCCCAGGATCATTCCCTGGTTGACGAGCTTTTGAAACGGCTCGGCTGTGCTGACATATCCGCGGTCGAAGAGCACTTTGTGCCAGAACCGCGAGTAGAGCAGATGCAGCACGGCGTGCTCGGCGCCGCCGACGTACAAATCGACGGGCATCCAGTACTTTTCCTTGGCTGGGTCGACGAGCCGAGTCGCGTTTTTGGGATCGATGAACCTCAAGTAGTACCAACAGGAGCCGGCCCACTGGGGCATGGTGTTCGTCTCGCGCGCTAGCCGCGTCCCGTCCGCATCGGTTTTGTAGAGCCACGCGGCCGGCGCCTTGGCAAGCGGCGGCTCCGGCTTGCCCGACGGCTTGAAGTCGGACATTTCGGGCAGCGTGAGCGGCAACTCGCTCTCGGGAACCGCCCGCAACAGGCCCGTGGGGTTTCCTTGGGCGTCGAGTTCGTGCCAGATGGGGAAGGGCTCGCCCCAGTAGTGCTGCCGGCTAAAGAGCCAATCGCGCAGGCGGTAATTGATTGCCTCCCGACCCAATCCGGCGCTGGCGAGATCGGCCGTGATTTTGGGTTTGAAGACCGCCGTGGACGTGCCGTTATACACGCCGGAATTGATTGCCATTCCCAAGCCGACGAATGGCGTGCTCGATCGCCCCTCGATCGTTGCCGTCAACGCCGCTTCTTCGCGGGTCGGCTCATAGCCGCTGGGTGGTTGGACGACAGGAACGATCGGCAATTTGAATTTGATCGCAAACTCCCAGTCGCGCAGGTCGTGAGCGGGAACCGCCATGATCGCGCCGGTCCCGTAGCTCGCCAGCACGTAATCCGCGATCCAGATGGGAATCTTTTGATCGTTGACCGGATTGATCGCGAAGGCGCCCGTAAAGACGCCGGTCTTTTCCTTCGCCAAATCCGTGCGGTCGAGATCGCTCTTGCCGGCCGCCATCCGGCGGTACTGCTCGACCGCCTGCTTCTGAGCCGCCGTGGCAAGCCGCTCGACGAACGCATGCTCAGGCGCGAGCACCATGTAGGTCGCGCCGAACAGCGTGTCGGGTCGCGTCGTATAGATCCGCAGCACGTCATCGCCGGGCTCTGCCGGAAATCCGGTGGACGCGCGCTGCTTCTTCCAATTGGCGGAGTCCCGTTCGAGGTCCGTGCTCCCTGGCTGACCGATGAAGAAGTCGACCTCGGCCCCCTGGCTGCGTCCGATCCAGTTTCGCTGGAGCGCTTTGATCGATTCGCTCCAGTCCAATTCGTCGAGACCCTCGAGCAGCCGGTCGGCATAGTCGGTAATGCGGAACATCCACTGCCGCAGGCTGATCCTCGTGACGGGGTGTCCGCCGCGCTCGCTCTTGCCGTCGATCACCTCTTCGTTGGCGAGCACGGTTCCCAGCGCCGCGCACCAATTGACCGGCGCGAGTTGCTGATAGGCCAGGCGATGCTTGTCCTGATAGCGACGGACGGCTTCCACGCCCTGGGCACGCACTTCGGACGGAATCGGCAACTCGGCGATCGGCCGACCGCGCCCTTTCCGCGTGCGGCTGTCAGCCCCGGCCCAGGTGCAATCGCGATCGAACCACGTGTCGAACAGGACGAGAAAGATCCACTGCGTCCAGCGGAAGTAATCCGGGTCGGTCGTCGAGAATTCGCGCGCCCAATCGTAGCTGAAGCCGAGCATCTTGAGCTGGCGGCGAAACGTGTCGATGTTGTTGTAAGTCGTCTCGCGCGGATGGGTGCCCGTTTTGACGGCATGCTGCTCGGCGGGCAGGCCGAACGCGTCCCAGCCCATCGGGTGCAACACGTGCTTCCCGCGCATGCGGCTGTAGCGGCAGACGATGTCGGTTGCCGTGTAGCCTTCGGGATGTCCGACGTGCAAACCGTCGCCCGACGGATACGGGAACATGTCCAGGACGTACAGCTTCTTTTGTCCGGGGGCCGCGTCCGGCGTGGCAAAGGTCCGGTTCTTCTCCCAGTATTGCTGCCACTTGGGTTCGATTCGTTTCGGGTCGTAACGAGGCATTTTCGCCCTTCCCGGCGGAAAAATCAGGGCCCGGTCAAGATCGTAAGTGTATTGGCCTCAGGAGTTAAATGCGACCGAATCGAATTTGGCCGTTTCGGATAAAAATGTCCCAGCGCTTCACCACTCGGCCAGCGTAAAACTTATTGATTGTCCAGAAATGGATGACGGAAACGACTCCTCTGAAAGAAGACGCGCCGAGCCCCCTAGTCGGCGCGTCTTTTTATCGAACGAGCCAAATATTGCGACCGCGTGTCGCCCGCATCGACACAGCGACGCAGGGGGCACAAATCGCCACCTCTCGATCGCTCTGGTAAAATCGCACTCCGCGGCGCTATTGAGAGTGATTCTCCTTCTCTCTCGCGCTGATTTCCGCGCTGGCGACTCGACTCAGACGCAACGAGACTCATGCCGGATCCTTCCGACATCCCAACTTGCCTGGCGGCCATTGAGCGGGCCGCCGACTCGCGCCAGATTTCTTCCTCTGCCGTCAAGAACCTGAAAGCCTGGCTCACACAGCCGGCATTCGAGAGCTACCGCAGCGCGCTGATCGACCTGATTCGACGCGGCCGGTTCGCGGAGCTCGACAGCCTGTTTTGGGAAGTGATCCCCTTCGGCACCGGCGGACGCCGCGGACGGATGGCCGCACTCGGAACAGCGACGATCAACGCACGGACCATCGCCGAGTCGGCTTTCGGATTGGCGGCCTATCTCCGGAAAGTGAAGGGCGCGCCCGGCGGTCGAGCCGTCGTGGCGTACGACACGCGTCACCGATCCGCTGAGTTCGGCCGAATCACGGCGACCACTCTCGTCCGCAGCGGCTTGAAAGTGTTCTTGTTCGATGGGTCGCGGGCGACTCCCGAACTCTCTTTCGCAGTCCGGCATCTGGGCTGCGACGTCGGCGTGATGATTTCGGCATCTCACAATCCGCCGAGCGACAACGGATTCAAAGCCTACTGGTCGACCGGAGGGCAAGTCCTGCCCCCACACGACCGCGGAATTGTTGATTGCGTCGCCACGGCCGGTGAGATTCCCACGGTCGATTTTCGAGCCGCGGTTGCCGACGGCTCTGTCGCGCTCACGGGCGACGAGATCGACCGCGCGTACATCGCCGAGGTCGTTAAGCTCAGCCTCTCGAATGCGCGCGGCGCGTCCGCGGTGTTCAGTCCGCTCCACGGCGTCGGGGAAAGCTCGGCCTTTCGCGTGCTGAAGGCTGCGGGCTTTGAGCACGTCGAAGTCCTCGAGTCGCAGCGCACGCTCGACGGGGACTTCCCGAACGTCCCCCGCCAATTGCCGAACCCCGAACTGCCCAGTGCGCTGGGCCCAGCCTGTCAACGAGCTGAAGCCTGTTCGGCCGACCTCGTGCTGGCGACTGATCCTGACGCCGATCGCCTCGGAGTCGCCGTGCGGTCTGGCAACGGCCGCTGCTTGACACTGACAGGCAATCAGGTGGGTGTGCTGTTGTTGGACTATGTCCTTCGTAAGCGGCGCGAGGCGGGTCGGCTCGCGGCAGATGACTTTGTCTGCACAACCGTGGTCACAACGCCGATGTTCCGGGCAGTGGGTGAGTCGGCAGGCGTTCGCGTGGTCGACAATTTGCTCGTTGGGTTCAAGTACATCGGTCGAACCATCGATGAATTGGGCCCGCAGAATTTCCTGTTCGGAGCCGAGGAATCGCTCGGCTACCTCGCCGGAGACTATTGTCGCGACAAGGACGCAGCGATCGCCGCGCTCTACGTGATGGAGCTGGCCTCGGAGCTGAAGTTGCAAGGCCGCACGCTTTTCGACGAACTGGACCGACTTTACTCGCGGCATGGATATTTCGCCGAGGGCCAGCGGTCGTTCGAGGTTGTGGGCGCGGAGGGCCGCTCGCTGATCGCGGCGCTGCTCGAGGCACTGCGCGACCGTCCGCCGACGGAATTGGCGGGCGTTCGACTGGCGCGGCTGCGCGACTATCGTGACCGCGTCGTGCGACTGATTCCCGACAAAACGCTTCACGCAGCTTTGTCGGGCGACACGGGAGAGTTGCTGATTGTCGACTCCGAGGAAGGCCCGCGCGAATATTCGTTCGCAGTCCGCCCTTCCGGCACGGAAGCAAAGGTGAAGTTCTACTTCTTCGCTCGCGCCAAAACTGGGGCAAACCGCGATCTGGCAACGCTCAAGGCAGAGACTGATGCCGCATTCAGCCAGTTTCAAGACGCGGTGATGAAGTGGGCGGACGAGCGGATTCAGTCCGCCCGCTCGTCGAGCAAGAGCGCAGAGACTTCATGACCGGCGACAGGATCGGCATCTGGCTGATCGGCGCTTGGGGGCGAATCGGCACGGCGCTCGCGGCGATGCTGCCAGGACTGCAAGCTCGCACGATTTCGACGCGCGGTTTGGTGACGGAGCAACCGGAGTTCGGCCACCTCGATCTGGCGGACTGGTCTCGCTTCGTCATCGGCGGACACGAGATTCGTAAGACCAGCACAGTCGTCGAAGCGCGGAACCTGTTCGCGGGATCGAAGATTGTCACGCCCGAACAGCTTGCGCAGTGGACGCCGGCGATGACGGAATGGGATCGAAACGTGCGTACGGGCACGCTGCTGAATGCCGGTCGCGCGGTCGAAGTCCGCGCGAGCACCGCAACTCTTAAGACCCGAGGTGAACGGCCGAGCGCCGCAGTGCGGCGAATCGCCGTTGATCTCGAGGAATTTCGAGCGGCAGCCAGTTTGGAGCACCTGATCGTCGTCAATGTCGCATCGGTCGAACCGCCAATTGCGACTGGTGACGATATGTCCTGCGATCAACTGCTCGAACTGTTGGAACACCGCGATCTCTCGCCGGTTACCACAAGCGTGCTCTACGCAGTGGCCGCGCTGCAATCGGGCTGTTCGTATTTGAATTGGACCCAGTCGATCGGGCCGAGTTTGCCTGCGATGAATGAACTCTCACGACGGACGGCCACGCTGGTCATGGGCCGGGAGGGACGGGACGAACTGATCGCGACAGGGCTGGTGTTCGCGGTCTCCGACGACGAGCGGCTGCGATCGGCGAGCGCTTTGCTCGACGTCGTGCGCTTATGCGATCGCGAGAAACGCCGCGGATGCTGCGGCTTGATGGCTTTTCTGAGCTGTTTCTTCAAGCAACCATTAGGGAACCCACCCGCCGACATCGCGGCTCAGCGAGCACTCTTATACGATTGGATGCGCGAGGTGGCATCGGCCGGCTGAGTCCGCAACCGATCTTCTGCTCCGACAGGCCCGATCCAGGTTAATGTCCAGCACCGGATCCGAAATCGCGGCGAAGGAACGGACAACGTCCTCTAAAGATCGCCTCCGCGCCTATCTGCAGCTCATGCGGTTCCCGGCCGTCTTTACGGCCCTGGCCGACATCTTTTTGGGCTTCTTGCTCACTCACGATAGTGTCTGGCCGGCGCGAGACCTCGTTGCGCTTATGGGGGCCTCGAGTGGCTTGTACCTCGCGGGCATGGTCTTCAACGATTTTTTCGACCGCGATCTGGATGCGCGGGAGCGACCTGGGCGGCCAATCCCGTCCGGGAGAATCTCGCCAGGCGCCGCGGCGACGCTTGCCAGCGCGCTCATGGTGCTCGGGGCGGTCTGTGCGGCACTGGTCTCGCACGCCGCCCTTGAGATTGCCTTGCTGCTCGTCGGGCTGATCCTGGCTTATGACGCCTATCTCAAGCGCACGCCGATGGGCCCCATTGCCATGGGAGGCTGCCGTTTCTTGAACGTGATGCTGGGCGCCAGCGCCGGTTCCGGCCTGGCAGGAGCGACCTGGTCGAGTCCGCCGCTTTTCGTGGCGCTTGCGATGGGAGTCTACGTGGCCGGCGTGACCTGGTTTGCGAGGCAGGAAGCCCAGCAAAGCTCGCGCGGCCAGCTCGTCGCAGGAGCAGCGACCAGCCACGCAGGCATCGCCGGGTTGGCCGCGCTCGCCGTCGCGATTCCGGCACTTCCCCAGGCCAACCGGTGGGTCACCTGGGCAGCCCTGGGTGTAGTGACGACATGGGTTGACGTCGGGCTGGTGCCGGCAATTCGAGATCCGGCGCCTCACAAAGTCCAAGCGGCCGTGAAGCGCATGTTGCTGACAATCGTGCTTTTGGACGCCGCAATGGTTTATTGCAAGTCGGGAGATCCGATTGTGGCCGTCTGCGTCGCGGCGCTCGTGATTCCGGCAGCCACCCTGGGCCGCTGGATTTTTATCACGTGAAGGAGGCAGATTCTTGATCGCCGCCCCACGGCCGCTCGATTTGGCTTCAAAACGGAGCCTGGAACCCCATCACCTGGAACCGGCCGATTTCCATCGTCGTGGTCATCTTCACCGCCAGAATCGCCGAATAGGCGAGCATGACTTTCCGCGCGCCGTACGTATCGGGCTTATCGCGCTCGACCAGCAGGACGCCGCCCGAGATCAGGAAACCGGAGAACGGAATGTGCTCGTTGAACGTGGTGACGAGCAGTCCCTCGCGGGGGATCGATTCGGGCCAATTCTCGAACAGCGTTCGCCAATGTTCTGACGGATCCATTCCGTTGTGCCCTCCTTGATGCGCCCATGCCGGGCGAAGGCAGCGCGACGACCCAACCGGGGCGGTGGAATGACCCCAGGGGGATTTGAACCCCCGTTATCGGATCGAAAATCCGATGTCCTAGACCTGGCTAGACGATGGGGCCGGCGGTCGCCCCACAATTTAAGGATCGGGGCCTGTTTGTCAACTGGCCGGAAAACGCCCACTGACCGGCGCCAATACGCGCTGGGTCAAGCAGTTGGGCGATCGCCTGAGCCCTGTTGGAAGCGCGAGCGAGAAGGCGTCTGCACAAACGAAAACGGGCCAAGCAACGCGTTGCTTAGCCCGCTAACCGACGCACTGGCTTAAGTTCCGTTCAGCTTTCAGTGCTCGCAACCTTGGGAGGATCCTGTTCACCCGATTTGTGTTCCGCATGAATGGCGGCGTGCACTTCGCTTCGGTGAATTGGGATTTCCTTTGGAGCTTCAATTCCCAGGCGAACTTTGTCGCCTCGGATCTCGACGATCGTAATGACGATGTTCTCGTCGATCACGATGCTTTCATTTTTCTTACGCGACAGAACCAGCATGACACGCAGCTCTCCCCAGGTGTTGCCGGTGGTCTGTCGCGAGGAACCTTCCTCGCTCAAAAGATGCGCACCGCCAATCCTGCCGCTGCGAGCGTCATTGGCGAGCAACAGATGGAACGCACCCCGGCGCTCACTCGCGGTAGCAGGATTCTACGCCGCGCGGCGCTGCGAAATCAAGCAACCGAAAGAGTTAGAGCCTTACGGGGCAATGACTTTCGTCATTGTCCTGAATTTG
>DASPSM010000569.1:0-2554 GCA_035623955.1 Planctomycetaceae bacterium | reverse complement strand
CGCAAGCAAACGCGAACGGGCAGAGCATTCCCAGCGCGAGGGATCGCAACATGGATGCAGTTCTCCGAAGGTGATCGATGGTGCAAACGAGGGCGAGAGATATCAGGGCAGGTCGAGCGGCAGGTCGCGTTCGGAATAGTCGCCAACGCGGTTGTACCATTCGCGCCACTCGTTGCGGACCTGGGCGCGCCAGGCTTGGGCAGCGTCGATCCGCTGGCGTTCGCTGGCGTTTTCCGGGAGATTGGCGAGCGGGTCGATCCCGTGGCCGAATCCGTTGGGGCGGCGGCTCAACCAGCAGAGCGCGTTATTGGCTTCGATCACGACGTTGATATCGGGATCGTCGAGAGCTTTGACCATCACGAGCGCGTCGTGCACGGTGGCGCAGCGACCGAGGGCCCACAGGGCCGTCCGCCGCACTTCGGGCCGCGGGTCGTTGGCGAGCTTCTTCAGCCGCTCCTTCTGGCCGATGAGTTTTTCGCGATCGCCGATTTGCACGGTTTCGACGATGGCCTGCTGAACCGACTCGACCTGGACGCTCTGGGGGTTTTCGAGCTCGGAGAGCAGCTTGTCGACGGGCGCGTCGAGCTTGCGGACCTTGATGCCGTCGGCCGACGTCTGGATCGCCGCCAGGTTCGAAGGGAGTCCGCGACCGCCGATCATCAGGCCGCCGGCCAATCGATCCTCGGGCTTGCCGAGCAGTTTCTGGGTCGCTCGCGACAAAAACAGGATTGCGAACGAGGTCTCGGCCGGGACGCCACACTCGCCCTCGTAGCGGCCATCGGGGCGCTGCTGGCGAATCAGGGGGGCGGCGTGCTCCGAGTACCAGTCGTGTCCGTCGAAGTCTTTAATCCCCGTCAGCGTGCACATCCTCTCGAGCCCGTACAAGTAATAGATGTGAAAGCGGGTGTCTCGCCGGGTGAAGTTGTCGCGGATCCATTCCGCGCCGCGGTGGATTCCCCGGTTGAGTTGCGCGAGGGGAACGCTCCTGCCCGCCACCGAGCGCAACGTGCGGCTCTTGCCCTTGCCTCCCGTGCGGCCGCCGGTGAGGTCGAGCGGGCTGAGCACCGAGGATGCCGCGGCGGGGCCCGGATCGGATTCGGCAGCTTTGGCCTCGTCGTCGTCCGGCCTGGTTGGCTTTTCCGCCTTTTCGCTCCCCTCGTTACCCACAGGCAAAAACGGCGAGGGGTATTCCTGACCGGGGTAGAGCATCATCCGCGCGATGCAGAGGCTGGTGGTTCCATTGACCGTCATCGAATGGTTCGACGTTTTGACGTCGCCCGGGTGATAGGCGAATCCGCCGTCGGTCATCTGGCTCTTCAAATGCCAATTGGCCATGCGGCTCCAGACGCTGCGGGGAACTCTGACGCCGGCACGCGAGGCGGCCCACAATCCGAGGACGGCGTACTGAGTGTGGCTGGTGTCCCCTCCGTGCTCGTCCTGGCCGTAGTAGTACCAGCTGCCACTGGGCCACTGATGCTCGATCGCAAACGCCGCAATCTCTTCGAGCTGGCGGCGGTAGCGGCCGGGATTGACCGCCTCGAACATCATCATGTCGGTGCCGGCCTCGTAGAACTGATGCGGCGTCTCCTTGCCATAGACGGTCCCCACGAACTTCTCGTCCAGGACCCGACGGACCAGCGTCTTGACGGCGGGCGATTCGGGAGATTCGCCGCCGCGGACGAGCGCGTAAGCCACGATGCCCGACTCGTGTGGCTTGATGCTGTCGAGATTGTCGCGCAAATACGCGACCGCGCGATCGATGCAACGGCGAACTTCGGGAGAATGCGGATCGAGCGCCCAGCAGGGCGAGCCGACCGCCGTGAGCATCAACAGAGCCAGCGTCACGCGGGCCGCCAAGACCTTCCGCGTCCCGGCAACAAGCCGACGCGAAGCAGCCGATTCAGCCGGCAGCGAAACAGACGGGGAAGGGTGCACTTTGCGATCCGACGCGCCGAAGTTGTGGCGTGCTGTTCGAGACGCTTTCATCCGCTCAACCGATCGTACGCCCGGCAATTTGCGGGCGTCAAGCTGCTGAATCGCTTACTCAGCGTCACTCCGGCGGGTGCCAGTCGCCCCAGTGCTCGAGATAGTGGCGATAGGCGGGGCTCGACGGGGCTTGTTCTTCCAACCAGTGCTTGGTTTCGGCGACGATCGCGTGCTCTTCGGCGAGCGACAGCTTGCCCAGAAGCACGCGGCTGCGCAGGAAGACGAAATAGGTATCGAGCACGTCGCAGCGGCAATAATCGTTGAGCTCCTCGGCCTGCCCCGCATCGTACATGTCCTGCACTTTCGAGCCGTCGATCTTGTTCTTGCCCGGCTTGCCGATCAGGTTCGCCAGCAGATTCAGTCCGCCGGCCACCTGAGCAGCCCCGAAGTTCGAGAACAGGTCGCACAGGTCGATGTGGGCGTCGAAGTTATAGCGGTGCCGGGCCTGCTCGAAGCTCTTCGACTCGACGTTGAACCAGGCAGGCAGGCTGATGCCGTAACGGTAAGCGGCCAGCTCGAGCACGGGGATGTCGTAGCCACGGCCGTTGAAGGTGACGAGCGTCGGACG
>DASPSM010000562.1:0-2683 GCA_035623955.1 Planctomycetaceae bacterium | reverse complement strand
GATCTTTCGGCAGCCGTCGTAGTAAATCTGCCCGGCGGCCGTCAGCTCGAAGGGTCGCTTCGAGCGATCGATCAGGCGGCAGCCCAGCCGCTTTTCGAGCATGTGAACCGCCTGGCTGGCGGAAGACTGAGACACCTGATTCTCGATGGCGGCCTTCGAAAAACTGCCGTGCGCGACCACATCGCAGAAGATTTCAACGTTGCGTAAGTGCATAGCCCGCCTGGATTATTAGTAAAAATAATACCGTTAAGGATTGATATCGGAAAAATTGAATTTGCAGTTTACGAAGCTCGTTGGGGCTCGTCAAGAAGCACTCCCGGCGAAAACGGCCGCCATGCAAGATTTTCTGAAAGCCGTTCGCCACCCACCGCAGACGGGCGGACAAGCCGTTCGCCACCCCGTCAGTGCGCCTTTTTACACAGCCGGCCAATACCGGAGAGGAAAACGCGAATCTTCCCCGATAAGATGGCCTGTGCTCGCGCCGATTCCCGGGCGCAACGGAGTCCGCTTTCCCATCTGTGGAGTCACTCACAATGGCCTTCATCCCGCGCTGGATCTGTTTGTTCGGAATCGCAATCGTCGCGTCGGCTGTCGGCTGCTCCTCCGACACGTCGAACCCGACGGCAGCCGCGACTCCCAAGGCCCCGGCCGCCCCGGCGACACCCGCGCCGTTGCTCAAGCCCGACGTGCCGCAAACACCCGAAGCCGCCGTTCAGGCCGTCGCTGACGGCTTGCGAGCCTCGAAGCCGGTCGTCGTCTGGGACGTGTTGCCCGCGACCGCGCAGCAGAGCTTGGACAAGCTGGTCTCCGGACTGGCCAGCGGCGTCGACAAAGAGGTCTGGGAGCACACGGCGGCAAATCTGAAGAAACTCGCCACCGTCCTCGAGACCAAAAAGGAGTTCATCTGGGCCAGCCCGATCTGGAAAAGCGGCCAGGTTCCCAAGCTTGACGTTGTGAAGCCGAGCTGGGATCCGGGCGTCAAGCTGTTGCGAATCATCGTCGACAGCGAGCTGATCGATCAGCAGAAAATGAGTGCTTTTGACGGCCGCGAATTCATGGAAGGGACCGGGGCCAAACTGCTCGCTCAGGCGCGGGTTTTTTCCAAGACGTTGAAGTCCGATCCGCTGGCGATGATCGAAACGGCTAAGTTCACCGTCACCAAGCAGTCGGACACATCCGCGAAATTGAAAATCACGCTCCCCGACCCCAAAGCGAAGCCCATCGAGTTGGGGCTGATGGTCGTCGACGGGAAGTGGACCTGCACGCAGCTCAACATGGGCGCGAGCCTCGGCGGATTCTTTCTGCAGGCTTACCTCGACCCGTTTCGTCCGTATCAGCTGATCGAGTGGAAGGGCGATTACCTCAAGAACATGGATCGCCTCAGCAAGATCCTCGACAACCTGCAGGCTGCCAAGACGTCCCAGGACTTCCAGAAGATCGTGGCCGGCCAACTTTTTGGGTTCGCGCTGCGAATGGCGGACCAGTTCGGCGGCAAGAAGCCCAAGCGGTCCGAGATCCAGTCAATGTCCTGGGACCGCAAAGCCAATACGGCGATGGTCATCGTCAAGGGACTGCATAGTTTTGAGGAGCCGACGTATCACGACCTGACGAAGAGCCTTCGCGCAATTAACCCGGACAAGTTCCGCGGCCCGATCGAGGCCGAGGGCTCGACGCTGTTCTTCATCGGCCCGGAGGAAGCGGTTTTCGACAAAACGCTCGAAGCGATCAAAGTCGGAAAAATCGCCAGCAAGGACAAACTGCGGGACACCGTGACCGTCGAGCTGCCGACGTCTCTCAAAGACGAAAAGGCGACCGCCGAGGCCGGCGCCAAATCGGGCGAGGCCGCGAAATCCGGCGAGGCGGCAAAATCCGGCGAAGCGGCCGCGAAACCGAAGGACGCCGCTCCGCAGTCCAAGTAACGGCGCGCGACGACGGCTGCCGGTGTCGTCCGCGGCCGAGCATCAGGCCGATAGGATCGAGTCGATCGCCGTCCAGGGAAGTCCGAAGGTCTCGGCGACGGGGCGATACGTCACGCGGCCCTGGTGCACGTTGACCGCTTCCGCCAGGCCGGCGTCGCTGGCGCACGCGTCACGCAAGCCCCGGTTGGCGATCCGCAGGGCGTACGGAAACGTCACGTTGCACAGGGCGTAGGTGCTCGTGCGGCCAACCGCTCCGGGCATGTTCGTCACGCAGTAGTGCACGATGCCGTCGACGATGTACGTGGGCTTCGAATGCGTGGTGGGGCGCGACGTCTCGAGGCAGCCCCCCTGATCGATGGCCACGTCGATGATCACGGCCCCCGGCTTCATGATCGACAGATCCTCGCGGCGCACCAGCTTCGGGGCCCGGGCTCCCGGAATCAGCACGGCTCCGATCACAAGGTCGGCACGCTGCAGCTCTTCGCGGATGTTGTGACGATCGCTATAGAGAGTGTTGACGTTGCCCGGCATGATGTCTTCGAGATAGCGCAGCCGGTCGACGTTGATGTCGAGAATGTTGACGTCGGCCGCGAAACCGGCGGCAATCTGCGCGGCATTCTTGCCGACAACTCCGCCTCCCAGAACGGTGATGTGCGCCGGCAAAACCCCCGGGACGCCCCCCAAAAGAATCCCTCGCCCCTCCTGCGGACGCTCGAGAAACTTGGCCCCCTCTTGGATGCTCATGCGGCCGGCCACTTCGCTCA
>DASPSM010000524.1:0-11871 GCA_035623955.1 Planctomycetaceae bacterium | reverse complement strand
TGGTTCTGCCATGACAGTTTCAGCCGTCCGCGGACGGCATGATAGACGACTCGGAACCCTCGCTGACCCGGATCCGACGCGGCTGCGACTGCTCCCCTTTCGGAAGATGCACTTTGAGGATTCCGTCGACGAATTCCGCGCTCAACCCCTCTTCGCGCACCCGCTCGGGGATCGAGAGCCTCCGTTCCCATTCGCCGCGAAACCGCTCTTGGCGACGGTAGCGCTCTTCGGGAACGCCGTCGGGTTCCGTGCGGCGACCTTTGAGCTGCAACAGTCCATTGGCGAGCGTGACCTCGATGTCTTCGGCCTTTGTCCCGGGCAACTCCGCAGTCAGCAAGTACTCTTCGGGGAGCTCATACAGGTTGACGGAGGGATACTGCCGTCCCAGGCGAATGCCTTGGAACGCGAAATTCACGCTGCTGAGCAAGCGATCGACCTCGCGCTCAAAGTCGTGAAACGCGCCCCAGGAGTGTCCCCAACGAAAAACGGGCATTGAACTTTCCGCCAGAACAGGCGCCAAATCGCAGGCGAATCCAAGGCGCGGATAAAGATCGCAAAGCCTGTACCGGGACTGATTTGGCCCGATTTGAGGCCTGACCAGGGCGCGGTTACCGATCCCTAAGTGACGACTTATCAACAGATTGCGTCAATGCAGTCAAACACGATCGGTGGCACCCTATCAAAAAGTTTCCTGTCAAATTGGCAGCGGGCGCGACTCCCCGCGGTCGGTCAAAGTGCCACCGCCCCCCAGAGCGTCGCGTGCCCCGGCGTCACTATCGAAAAGCCGGTCGAACGGAAACAATAGGGAACAAAATTGCCTGAATCGGGGTCCGGGTTATGCCCAGCGCTTTGAACCCGCGGCATGCCGCCTACGTCGGAAGCTTCGACCCGCTCACTCTGGGGCACGAGGACATCGTGCGCCGCGGAGCCGGCATCTTCGAGCGCATCACAGTCGGCATCGGCATCAACCCGGAAAAACGCTCACTCTTCTCCTCGCACGAGCGTCTCGATTTGGCACGCGCCGTGCTTGGGGTGTACCCCAACGTCGACGTCGAGTGCTTCACCGGACTGGCCGTCGACTTCGTGCGCCGCATCGGCGCGGCGGTGATGTTGCGCGGCGTCCGGACGTTGACCGACATCGAAAGCGAGTTCACGATGTCGCTCGCCAACCGCGTGCTGGCGGCCGACATCGAAACGGTCTTTCTGATGGCCAGCGAAAAATACACGCACATCTCCAGCACGCTGATCAAGCAAATTGCGCAGATGGGGCACGCGGAGTCGGCCGACAAGCTCCGCGGCTTCGTCTCCGAACCGATTGTCAAAGCGCTGATCTCGAAGTTCTCCGGACACCCACACTAGATCGGCAATTCGTCGACAATCAGCCGCGGAACGGGCGGCTTGTTGAAATAACTCTGCCGAAAGGAGAAACCATGGTCAAGACGAGGGACAGAAAAGGGGACAGGCGCCTTTTTCCTTTTTCCGATCCCGCCCCTGCCGCAATAAAGAGCTGCGTCCCCTTTTCTGCCCCCTTTTCTGCTTGCGTCCCCTTTTCTGCTCCTGCCACGTCGGAGTGACACTCGGGGCGACTGCGAGGTCCACGAGACCTGCCAGGGAGAAAAAGGGGACAGGCGCATTTTGTGGGGTCCTACCGCGGCCGGAGTGTTTGTTTGCGGGGCCCCGCGGCCGGACTGTCGATTCCAGCCCGAGTTTCTCGGCAATGCGTGTCGTCGACGCTTCGCCGCCGTACGGCTGGCCGCGGCGAAAACTGCGACGGATCGCTTCCATTTGTCCCCTTTTCCCGCTCCTCAATAAATGCGCCTGTCCCGAATGGCACTAACGGAAGGCGCAATCGCTTAGTGCCATTCGGGACAGGCGCCTTTTTGTGGTTGTCTCATCGCGGCCGGAGTGTTTCTTTACGGGGCCCCGCGGGCGGAGTGTCGATTCCACCATCCACCCGGCGCGACCCTGGCAATTCTTGGCATCCTGCCAAGCTAACTCGCGGCCTCCGTTCCGTCAATAAATGCTCCTGTCCCCTTTTCTGTCCTATCCGTCGTCGCGTTCGCCGACAAGCAGCGGTTTTTTTGGTGATTTTTTGATAACGACGTCCGAAAAAGGTTGCTAGCGCCGCCAGATCGTCATTTGAAACAGCGAAAGGAAAATCTCGAAGACGATCAGCCCCACGACGTACCACTCGACTCGCAGCGTGCGACGGTCCTGCAGCAAATCGAGCAGGATTTGCGAAGTTCGTGCGATCAGGTCGAGCTTGCGTTCCAGCACCACGTTGCGTTCGCGGATCTCCAGCTCGTCCGCCACGCGGAGATTCAGGACTTCCAAGTCCGGCCGGTCCCAAAGGACGTCGGGCTTTTCCGAAGGATGAACGCGGCCCACCATCTGTTGCTGACTCAAGAGAGCCGTGCCCAGGTGGCGTAACAGAGCCCGCGCCTTTTGCCGGCTGCGCCCCGTAATTTCAATCTCGAGCCCGAAGGGCTCGATGCGATCGAAGGATTCGGCGACGCGGGCTTCGTACAATCCCAATACGATGCTCTTACTCGCGTTTTCGGCGACGACTTGGAACCGTTCCACGTCGTGATTCTTGAGGACGATGACGCCATTCTCGACCCCTTCGGTCGCATTAGGATCGACGCGAACCTCGATTTCGTCGACCTCGGTCTTAGAAAGCGGGCTGGAAATGAATGGACGCAGACGATCCAACAAGGCCGCCTCGTCGGCCGCCGGCACATCAAACAGCACCACGGCGCCATAGCGAAAGAGAATCACGACCGCGCCGGACTCGATTGCAACCGTCAAAGGGTTCGTCGCGATCGTTTGTAGCGCGGCGCGGGGCAGCTTTGAGAGCGAACGCAGATCGAGGCGCTCGCCCACCAGGAGCGATTTGCAACGCAACTGCGCTTTTCCGACGAGGCACTCCATCAGACTTCTCGCTTCGTCCGGCGCACTCTAACCAATGGGAACCCTTTCTAAAACACAGTTGGGCCCGTGCAAGCTGGGATTGATTCGTGCCGGGGCGGCTTCTATGCTGCAGGTTGATCCGTTGGGGAACGAGCGATTATTTGCTTGCGGCGCGCGGTTTGCGTCGAGCTTGTACGGAGGCGCTTTCCATGACGGTTCAACACGTAGATCTCTTCCATTGCCTGGCTTGTGGGCGCGTCGCCTACGAGCTTCACGGCGGCTCGGCCCCCGATTGTTGCGGACAGCCGATGGTCTGCGCCGTCGCGGACGTGATCACAGACGTGCCGGCCAGCGCAGCCTTCGACGCCCAAGTGGCGGGGGACGGTGAGGAGCACGCTCTGTTCGCCGAGATGCTCGAGCTGTCGCAGTGGTGCCATCGACTGCAGGACGTCGACATTTCGCGAAGCGAGGAACTTGCGAATCGGCTGTCCGTTCTGTATCAGGCTCTGATCGATCAACTCGAAGATCCTCAGTGTCTTTCACCGCAGGCTCGAGCGGATCAGCACCCCGTTGCGGTCGCTGCTTCCAAGCGCTTACTCGATCAGTCAAAGCACCTGTTGGCATCGTTCGCGCGATTCGTGGCTCAATTACGAAGCGGCCCGTCGCCGTTCGGCAATTGGGCGCAAATCTGCGATCGGATGGACGAGCTCGTCGCGGACTTTCGCAGCTTCGTGCGCGCCGAACACGAGCTCGCGCGCGTCTCACAAAGCGGTGGAGGCGATTCCGACCGGTGAGTCGATCGTGGGCGGGTGCGAAGCAGTCATTGACGCTCGGGCGCCTGAACGCGAGAGGCTGCAAATGATGCCCACGCAGCCAAGACTCGTCACGAGCGCGCTCCCACCATAGCTCACCAGCGGCAACGGAATCCCTTTTGGAGGGATCAGGGCCGTGACCACGGCCATGTTGGCCAAGGCCTGCAGCGCGAGTTGCGTCAGGAGCACGAATCCAGCCGTCACGGCAAAGCGATCCTTCCGAATCTGGCGCAGGGCTCGCAGCCCCGTCCAATATAAAGCGGCATAGAGCAGCAGAAGTCCCATCGTGCCGAGCAGTCCCAGCTCCTCGCCCACAACCGAAAACACGAAGTCCGTATTGGCCTCGGGAAGGAAACTCAGTTTCTGCCACCCCTTGCCCAGCCCCACGCCAAAGAGTCCACCGCTTCCCAACGAGACAAGCGATTGGTCGAGCTGATAGGGAACCTGCGACCAGTCCAACCAGGTCGCCAGAAAGCCGGTCAGTCGTCGCACTTGATACGGACGCAAGAGGGCCATCAATCCGGCTGCCGGCACGGTCGCAGCGGCGGCGATCAAAAAGTAGCGTTTGGGCACTCCGGCGACGAAGAGCGTCACCCCCCCGATGAGGGCCAAAAAGACGGCAGTGCCCAGATCGGGCTCGAGCAGGACCAGGCCACTCGTGACAAGAATTGGAGTCACGAGCGCTGCAAGCTGCCTCCATCCAAGTCGCGCGCTGCTCGCCTGCATCCGTGACTTCAGCGCAAGGTCGGCTTGCCGGCTCAAAAACAGGACGAGCGCGATCTTGGCCAGCTCGGATGGTTGAAATTGAAAGCCCCCGCCGCGCAGCCACCGTCTGGCACCGTTGACGCGCGTCCCGATTTTCGGCAGCAGGACCGCCGCCAGCAGGGCGATTGCTACCGCGAGCAGGACCGGGGCAGCCCCGCGCCAGAATCGGGGAGGTGCATACGCACAAATTGCGGCCAGAACCGCCCCGACGGCCAGCGCCTCGAGCTGGCGGGACAGATAGATGCGTTCAAATTCGGTTGGCCAAGACGTGATGCTGGCGCTGTAGACCATGACGATGCCGAAACCGACGATCGCGCAGGCCACGCAGATGAACTGGCCGCGTTTGGGATCCATCTCTCGGGACGGCTCCGGCAGTAGAATCGGAATAATCGCGGCGCGCACGGCGACCCTGCGCGCAGGCGCGCCCCCACGAGCATCTTTTCGACGCGTCGACGGTTGGGATTGAGTCCAAGCCTCGCAGCCAATCGGCGCAAAGCCAAAGTTCCGCCGACTTTTCGATTGTTCGGGAACTGAGCGGTCGCCTCATCTCTCATGGCCGGGCCGCCTGGCCATTAAGGTCGCTCAAGCCGATTTGCGGAGCGTGCCCGCCGTCTTCTCGATGGCCTGGACGAAGCGGGGACCGTGCGTCGCCAGCGAAAATGCTTCCTCGACCCGTCGGCGTCCCGCACGGCCAATCGACTCGCGCAGAAACGAGTCCTTCAACAGTCGGGCGACGACCGGAAACCAGTCGTTGAGTGTGGCTGCAAAAAACCCATCGACTCCATCGTGAATAATGTCGCGGTTCACGCCCACAGGGCTGCACACAGCCGGAGTCCCCAACGCCATATATTGCAGCGCCTTAAATCCGCACTTCCCCTGCGTCCAGCGATTGTCGGGCAAAGGCATCAGGCCCAGATCAAACGTCGCAGCTTCGAGAACCTCAGTCTTAGGCGACCAGGAGACGAAAACGTGCGGCACGTGGCCAAGCCGCGAAAAATCGAAGCCTTCGACCGTATCGGAAATGATCTTCAGTTGGACGGGACCATGCAGTTGAGACAAGACGTGGAAAATATCGTTGAGATACCCGTTTGTGCTGCGGCTGCCGGTCCAACCGATCGTCAGGCCGTGTGAGCCGCCGGCCCGTAAACCCGGACGGTACGCGTCGGTGTTGATGCACGTGGGCACGATGAGGACGCGATCGGTGCTTCGGAAAGCTTCGTCGGCCAGGAACTGATTGCCGCACACGACGAGGTCGGCAGCCCGCATGGTAGCATCAAATCGATCGCGCCGACGCGGATGATCGTCGCCTCTGGAGGTGCACATCACCGCGTCATCGACATCGTAAACCAGGCGACTCGCAATACTCCGCAGCGCGAACAGCTCGAGGCGGCCGAGCAGCCGCTTCTGCAATACAACCGCGTCATAGGGACCAAGCTTGCGATACATCAAGAACCGACGCCATGCGTTTGTCGGCAGGAAAAACGTATCGCACTGGTGGCCCCGGGCCCCGAAATAGGGGAGCATCTGCTCGATGCGGAACCGGTAGCTCGGCTTCGATGGCCTCGTCGTCAAGAAGGCGATCTTCATGCCAATGCCCCGCGATTGAACTGTTGAGGTTTGCGGCACGCTTGACGCGCCCAGCTCTGAGGCCGGCGGCTTATGCGGATTTGGCGACAGCCGTGCGAGGAAAGGCGTACAAGCCGTCTGCTTGGCGAGAGTCCGGCACGCTGACGATGTGCCACAGTGGTGAAATTCCCCACAGGACTGCGTGTCTGGCAACCGGCTTCAGGCCCGCTCGCCGAAGGTCGTTCAGAAAAGCCCAAACCGGAACCGGAATCCGTCTTTGAGAACGGCCAGATGACCTTCTGCTCAGAACGGTCAGTTGCAGTGCCCCGAGCGCAAAGGCATTGCAGAACGAAACGACCACGGGCCCGCGACTGATCCGCCATAATTCCCGTAGCGCCTCGATGCGAAGGTCGCTCGTTCCCAGTCGATCGAAAAAACCAGTGCAAACCACCGCATCGAAGTGATGGGCCGGGAAGCCGGTTTGCAACAAGTCTCCCAGCACAAAAGTGGGCTGAGGAGAGCTCGCCTTTCCAGCCTTCGCCAGTTCACGCCAACGCCCCGCGGCCCTAGCCAACGCGGCTCCGTCGGGATCCGCGCAGGTGACGCGATAAGCCCGTTTCACCAACGGCTCGAGCCAGCGTCCGGAACCGCAAGGCATGTCGAGCACTGCGGCACCGCTCGGGACACGCGCGAGCGCGCGGGATATGCTGCGCCATTCGCGCCGCTGTATCCACGCCTGAGAGCCTGGCGGCTGCATCGTCTGTTCGAGAGCCTGATCGGCCTGCATCCTTGCACCGCTGACATCAGTGTGCGTCGACCCGCCCGCCGACTGGGCGGGGCGGGATTCTAGAAGTTTTCTGCAGGCGTCTCCAGATGGTTTTCCAGGCCTCGTGACGGCCCAAAGTTCTTAAGTAAGCGTTCAGGAATCGGCACCGGAGAGTCGACGTGACTGCCGTGATCTGACTGCTTGCTTCCTGCAGGCGAGCAAGATTCTTCAACCGAGCGGCGTCAATCCGAAAGCGCGGGCGCGACGCCCCGTCGAGATCAACCAAGAACACTTCGATTTCGCCGTTGATCTCTCGCACGAGCAGATTGGCCGACTTGAGATCGCGATGCGAATAGCCGTGCTTATGAAGAGTGCCGATCAAACGTCCGAGCTGACGGGCCGTTTCGCGCAAAGCGGCGCGCCGACGAGCGGATCCCGACGCCGCTGCGGTTCGGGTGAAAGCGTCGAGCGGGAGGGCGCCCTCGATCCATTCGGTCGCGAGGAACGATGGGCTGAGCAAGTGATGCCAGCGCGGAGAGACGGCCAGAACGGGCCGAGGCGTCGCGATTCCTAAGCTGAGCAGTCGGTGCCCGAGCAGAAAGTTGCGGCGAGCGGCGGACGTGCGAATCCCGCGCACCAGTCGACGGAGCTGTGTGCGACTTCCACAGCGCTTGTAAGCGGTTTGGATCGCGGTGCCGCTGATCGTGAGAGCCACGTGGACGACGAGCGCCGATCGACCTCGCTTAATGAGCGTGGCGCTCGGATCGTCCAGAATTCGCTCCGGCGCCTCCGCGAAGCTGGCGAGTTCGTCCGCCTCAATTCCGTGGATCGCGAGCGCCCTGAAACCACGCCCCACAGGGGAGGAATGCGCAAACAGCTGCACCGGTTGAACATCGCGCGATGGAATTTGAGTTGAGCCACACCTTTCCCAAGCCGACAGCTTCGCTCTCGGTTCAGGAACGACAGCAAAGCTGTCGGCTTGGGAAAGTGAATGCCGCTCTGATTCCATTATTGATCGTGCTGCTTGCGTCGATCTCCGGGACATGACGCCGACGCACACGCTGCCACGCCGGCGGCTGGCCGGGCGGAATCTTAAACGGCCGTGCACCGCCGCCAAACCCCAGTTTGCCTGCATTTCGATCGACAGCGTCGTATTATGGCGACACGCCGCCGAGCAACATCTGGAAGGAGCAGCACTTTTGAAGTCTTTGGCACGTCTCGCGCTGTGCGCCGTCATCGGCCTGATGCTCGTCATCTGCGGCGCGCCCGTCGCCCACACGTGTCGCGCGCAGGACAAAGAAGCTGGGGCGGCTCGCCCGAACTTCGTAATCGTCTACGCGGACGACGCGGGATATGCCGACATCGGCTGCTTCGGCGCGCGGGGAATCCGTACGCCGAACCTCGACCGCATGGCGCATGACGGCCGACGCTTCACCAGCTTCTGCGTCGCCCAGGGAGTTTGCTCGGCGTCCCGGACGGCGCTCCTCACCGGTTGCTATCCCAACCGTGTTGGCATTTTGGGAGCTTTGAATCCGCGCTCGAAGATTGGGATCAGCGACAGCGAACACACGATTGCACAAGTCCTCAAGCCGCTCGGATACACGTCGGCGATTTTCGGCAAGTGGCACTTAGGCCACCATCCGAAGTTCCTCCCGACGCATCATGGATTCGACGAGTACTTTGGCCTCCCTTATTCGAACGACATGGGGCCGCGCCCCGGTCAGAAAGAACGCGGAGTGATCGGCAATCCGCCTTTGCCGCTGATCGAGGGCGATCGGGTTGTGGAAACCGATCCCGACATTTCGCAACTGACGACGCGTTACACCGAACGAGCCGTGCATTTCATCGATCTCCATCACAACCAGCCGTTCTTTCTTTACGTGGCCCACGCGATGCCCCATGTGCCGCTCGGAGTCAGCGACAAGTTTCGCGGCAAGTCCGAGCGAGGGCTTTACGGCGACGTGATCGAAGAGATTGACTGGTCCGTGGGACAGATCCTGGCGGCGCTTGACCGCAATCATCTGAACGAGCGCACGCTGGTGGTGTTCGCGTCGGACAACGGCCCGTGGCTTTCGTACGGCGATCACGCTGGCTCGGCTGGCCCGCTCCGCGAAGGCAAGGCGACGGCCTGGGAAGGAGGCGTGCGGGAGCCGTGCGTGATGCGCTGGACGGGCAAGATTCCGGCGGCCACGACATGCACGGAGCTTGCCGCCACGATTGACATTCTGCCGACTTTTGCCGCGCTGGCCGGTGCGAGCGTGCCGGCCGACCACATCATCGACGGGAAGGATATTCGCCCCCTAATCTTCGGCGAACCGGGAGCCAAATGTCCTCACGAGGCTTATTACTACTACTGGAACCAGGAGCTTCAGGCCGTGCGCAGCGGACCGTGGAAGCTCCATTTCCCTCACACTTACCCAAGCCTCAAAGGGGAGGGAGGACACGGCGGGAAGCCGGCCTCCTACGTACAACGCTCGACCGCGCTTGCGTTGTTCAATCTCGAGACCGACGTCGGAGAGACCCGCGACGTCGCCGCCGCGCACCCCGAGATTGTCGCCCGCTTGGAGAAGCTCGCCGACGCTGCGCGGGACGATTTAGGAGACAAGCTCACCGGTCGGATCGGCAAAAACGTGCGCTCGCCTGGAAAGCTTTGACGAGCCTCAGGAGAGGCGGTCACACAAATGGCGTAATGCCCGGCATGGCAACGGGGGGGATGTCGATCTTACCCCAGACATAGGCCGCCGGAGCCAGATCTTCCTTCGAGTTCATCGCCTGATCCCAGGTGATCTTCCTTCCGGTGTAGGCGGCCATGCGGCCGATGATGCCCATCATCGTGCTGTGGGCCATGTAGTGCCCGTTATTGATCGGCTTGCCGTTGCGGATCCCGGCGAAGAGTTCGTTGTGCTCGACCTGGTACATGTTCGCTTTCGGACCTTTGTAGCGCCAGAGTTCCTTCCCGTCGTGGCCGTACGCAACGTGGTTCATCACGTCGACGCGTCCCTTCGTCCCGAAAATATGATCGGTCACGTCGACAGAGCAGCCGTCCTGTTGTCGGCAGCGGCTGAACGTCTTCACGCCATTCTGATATTCGTAGACGACCGCCATGTGATCAAAGATGTTGCCATATTCCGGACTGGTGCGCGTTTGCCGTCCGCCGGTGCCGCTGCATGAGACGGGATACTGGTCGCGCATGGCCCAGGCCGTTTTGTCGAGGCTGTGGACGTGCTGTTCGACGTTGAAGTCGCCGGAAAGCCAGGTGAAATACAGCCAGTTGCGAATCTGCCATTCCATATCGCTCCAGGAAGGCTGTCGCGGGTGCATCCAGAGCCCGTGCGTGTCGTAACTGGTCTGCATGGCGACGATCTCGCCAATGATTCCGTCATGGATTTGGGCAAAGGTCGCACGCATACCGGGGTCGTACCTCCAGCACAGACCCGACACGACCGACAGGCGCTTGGCCTCGGCCCGCTGGCAGGTCTCGATCACGGAGCGAATGCCTCCGGCATCGACGGCGACCGGCTTCTCCGCAAACACGTGTCGGCCGGCCTCGATGGCCGCCTTCAAATGCATGGGGCGAAAATGGGGTGGAGTACACAACAGGACAACATCGCAGTTGTTGATCACATGCTGGTAGGCATCGAATCCGGCGAACCGCCGTTCCGGCGGCACGTGGATGCGGTCGGCCGTCGATCGATGATTGAGTCGATCGTGTGCCGCCTCGATTCGGTCGGCGAACGTGTCGCCCAAGGCGACCAGATGCACATTCGGATCGGCGGCCAAGGCTTGCTCTGCCGCCCCAGTCCCGCGTCCACCGCAGCCCACAAGTCCAATACGGATGATGTCGCTACCGCCGGCATAGGCACCGGAGTTGAATGCCATCGAGCTGAGCAGCGAACCGCCCACGACGGCCGTTCCGGCTTTCAAAAAGTCGCGTCGGGTCGGGGCATCGATGGGCGTGCGGGATTCTGCGTTCATTCTGCGTGGACTCCAAGTCAATGGCTGAAACAATTGAAGCCCGATCATATCACGCCGGTCGCGGCGGCGGCCAACGAGCACACTGGCTAGCCGCCGACAAGTTGTGTACGTTCCAACAATGTGGATCAAGATCTGTGGGCTGACCGATCCGAGTCAGGCGCGCGCGATCGCGGCTTTGCGCCCCGACGCAGTCGGGCTGAATTTTTACCCAAAGAGCCCGCGGTTTGTCTCCGCCGCGGCAGCCCGAAAGATTGCCGACGCGATTGGCTCGCAGATTGAGCGCATCGGCGTCTTCGTTGAGCCGTCGTCCGAGGAATTGCGGCGGACTGTCGCTGAATGCGGTCTCAGCGGCGTCCAAATCCATTCGGCGAACGAACAGCACGCACTTGGCGAGATGGCAGTCGATGCCGGACCCGTGACCCGTCGCATCTGCGGCTTTCAAGTCGGCGCGCCGGGGCTTGCCCACTTGAGGAATTACCTTGCGCACCACAAGCCGGGCGAATGGATTGCCGACGCGTGTCTGGCCGACGCGCTGGTCCAAGGAATGCTGGGAGGCACGGGTCAAACGGCTCCCTGGCAAGTCCTGCGCGACGAGTACCTCCGCGACGAGTGGCCGCCGCTGATTCTGGCCGGCGGCCTGCGACCGGAAAACGTCGCCGAAGCGATCGCCACGGTCCGACCTTGGGGGGTCGACGTGGCGAGCGGAGTCGAAGCGTCGCCGGGGATCAAAGACATCGAGCGGGTCGCCCGGTTCATCGTCGAGGCACGGCGCGCCTTCGCGGAGTTGGAACGCGGACGCCCGGCTCCGGTCGCCTAGCTTTGGGTCGCCAATTCAGATGAGGAGCATCGATGGCTGACGTGCATCCGTTTCGGGGCTGGCGCTACGACCTGGGACAAGTGGGCGATTTGTCGGACGTGACGGCCCCTCCGTACGACGTCATCAGCCCCGATCAGCAGCGCGATCTCTACGAGCGGCACCCTTGCAATGTCATCCGCTTGATCCTGAATCGCGACGAACCCGGAGACACCGATCCCGAGGCGCGCTACAAACGCGCCGCCAAGTTCCTGCGACACTGG
>DASPSM010000518.1:0-7985 GCA_035623955.1 Planctomycetaceae bacterium | reverse complement strand
GTGGGCGCCTTCGACGACCAGAATGAGGCGTAAGCTAGGGCGCTCGCCCTCGTGTCCGCGATCCCGTAAGGGCGGCGACGGCAGGGCAGGGTCTGATTGGTCCTCGACGACCGGCAAACGTAGAGCCGTGTTTGTACAGACCGTCAACAGCGGACCCTGCGTCGCCAGCTGCTCGATCAGGATCTCCGCGGCGGTTGAATCGTCGTTTGCGGACAAGAACAACGACCGAACCAGGTACCAGCAGACGACGAGGGGCAGGGCGGCAGCGACAATGAGCGCGACCCCTTTGATCGATTCGGCGATGATCGGCTCGCGTTGAAGCTCGGCAGCAAGCTGGCGACGTTCGCTCTCCAGGTCCTGACGCTGCTGATCGAGAGCCGACCGCTCGGCATGCAGTTCTTGTTGCAACTGGTTGGCGTCGCTCTGGACGCTCGACTCGGCCTTGATGAGTTGCTGAGTTGTTTCTGTGACGGCCTGGCTTTGTCGGGCCATCTGAGCATTTTGCTCGGCTTGCCGGTTCAGGCTTTCTCGCGAGAGTTCGACGGCGCAATGGTCGGAATCACAGCCGAGGCAGGTGAGGGTCGCCGCGATTGCGGCGAGCAGCAGAAGGCGCCTCCGGCGGCGTAGGATCTCTTGCATGCGGGTTCCTCCAGAGGGAAAGAAGTCGGATCAGCAGACGCTGCAAGGCGCGGCGGAGCCGCACCTCGCGGACGAGGGCCAGGATTGTGGCCAGAAGCAGAAGCGTGCACGTGGCGAAGGCAGTCGTCATTCGGGCGAGTCCTTGGGGTCTGTTAAATGCGAGTAGATCGCTCGCGGGGATTGCGGAAACAAAAACACCCGGTGATCGGCCGACACGCGGTCAAACACCGGGCTTTTTCATTGCGAGACGGAGGCCCAAAGGTAACGGGCCTGCACTCACATCACTTTAACGCGCAAACGCTCTGAATTTAGGCTTTCGCGGCCGCAATCACTTTCGCAGTCCGTTCACTCAACCTGCAGGGAACACCGTAGGGACCGTGTACCGTCGCCCAATGCGATTCCGACGTCCCTAATGCGATATCGACGACCCCCTCACAAGTTCGCTTCGGCCTCTGGCTGGCCCTGGGGCGCGAGGTTTGAGAGCGGGACGTCCCAATCGCCAAAATGACTCGTAGTCAAAGAGCGAAAGACCTGAGAGTTCGCTACCACTTTTACCACTGAAGGCGCTGGATACCACACTGTTTTGCGAGGCAATCATGTTCTTTGCAATTGATTGCAAACGGCGATACCATGCGCCAAATCTTTTCGCCCTTAAGGGCTTTGTGCCTATCGGCGAGATTTCCCGGCACGACTCCGGAGCCAAAGGTTGCAGGTTCGAATCCTGCCGGGAATACTTGCAAGTCTCAACTCACTTCTCCATAAAGACTTGCGACGAGACCCGAGGCCAAAAAGGGTCGCGGCTCCCAAAATCCCCGGCGCAGACGATAGGTTGCGTAGACTCGCCCGGGATAACCCCCTTTTCACGCAAGAGCGGCCTCGACGCGACCCTAAGCGCCTGTCGGCGTCGCGGAGACGGCCACGGCGCGGTTTGCGCAGGCTACGCCCGCTGTTCACCGCTTGCGACCCGGTACGCAACTTGCAGTTTTGAGAATTGGTTCGGGCTTGGCGGAACTTCACCGGTCACGAGTGCGAGCGCGCAAAGGACGTTTCAGAACGAAGTTCTGATCAGGGACCTCACATCAAGGAGGATCGAGATGAGCAATCTATCAACCTCGCACCGCGCCTCAACCGGCCGGGCGTTGCGCGCGGTATCGCATGCACCGACTATCCGGAAACGCTCGCGCAAGCGGATTGCCGGCCTGCCTCTCTTCGAGATTGCGTTCGGGCCTCGAGGCAGTGAGCCGCACGGACATGCCAAGGCCTTAATTGCCATCGGGGATCAGGCGACCGGCGTGCTGGCGATTGGCGGACTCGCTCAGGGTGTGGTCGCGGTCGGCGGACTTTCGGAGGGGCTGATTGCGGTCGGAGGATGCACGCTCGGGCTACTGGCGGCATTCGGCGGCGTGGCAGTCGGCGCGTTCGCGCTGGGTGGCGTGGCACTTGGCGCAGTGACCCGTGGTGGCGTCGCAATCGGCGGCCTGTCTGCGAAAGGACGCGAAGCAGTCTCGCCGAAGGCGTAACGCCGTCCGGAAACGTGATTTTAAATTCCAGGCTTCGAGGCCGTGCTCTGACCTATGACCAAACCCCGTCCAAAAAAAAACCGCAGTCACACCGCGGCGGCGTCTTTGGCGGCCGACTTTCTGCCGCGGACCTCTCGATCGGGGCCCAGTTGCTCGGGCAGAGCGACTGAGCGGTTTTCCGGGTCGATCCAAATGGAGCAAGACCGTCCCCTGCCGTCGGCTTTGCCCAAAAACGGGGACAGACCCCTGACCCGTTGCGGCTGGAGCGCTGGTTTGCCCTTCCGGTAGGGGGTCAGTCCCCGTTTTTGGGCAAAGCTCCTGCCGTCAGTCGCCGCCCGAGAGCGCTCTCTTCCGCCACCGTTGCGTCGTTGGGTGCGACATTAGGGGACTGGCGTGCGTTGCCCCGTAATGAGGCTTATCAGAAACAGCACGATGAAAACGACAAAGATCACCTTGGCGATCGCCGCCGCAGTTCCTGCCACCACGCCGAATCCAAGGATCGCGGCGATCAAGGCGATGACGAGAAACGTGATTGCCCAACCCAGCATGATCATTTTCCTTTTTTGGCCCTCGCCTTGTTTTTCGTAAGCGGTCGATAGTCCAACTGCAAACTGCGTGCCGGCGCCGAGAGAACGTGTCCTTTACGCAGGCACGCAACTTGCCCTTCTGAAATCATTCGAGGTCGTTTCGATCGGCCTTTGATCGGCTGACTTCAACCGATCCGACCCCAGCCCGCAGAAAGCGGAGCACATTGGAAGTGCCCGGAAGACTCCATGCATCGACGTCGCCTCCGAATACCGCATTTGCATCCGACCGGGAAATTGCGCGCGAGGGCCCGTACGATTCTGGCGCATCACCCACTGGGCACGAGTTTCGGATCGACGATCGGGGCCGCTCTTGCGAGCGTTGTCGCTGGGGCCACCGGCGCTGGCCGCGTCATCGTGTATACGGTGGTGGCGACGTGCGTTGTGATAGGCGGGTGGGCAGGCCACAAGATCAGCAGGGGACGATCGCGGCGGATCGATGCCGAATCCCTGCGGCGTCGCACTCACACGGTCCGGCTATTGAAGGTTGCGCGGATGTTGCGACGGAGAAATGTCGCCTGAGTGATGCGGTCCGTGTCATCGTCCGTAAACGCGTTTTGGCCCTACGAGGCAATAGCAGGCAGATTCGGTGTTCGCGCGCTCTTCAAGCCTCCATGCGCTCCGGGCTGAGAGAGCTTTCGCCCTCGGCGGTGTCGATCCCCAGGCGCTGGTAGAGGCCGCAGTGCCCGGTGAGTCCGCGCCAGATCAGCCCCGCGCCAATCGCCGTCGCCGCGGCGGCCCGCAGAGAGCGCAGGCCACCCATCGACATCAAAATCGTGCCGCCGGCTATCACCGACGCCAGTCTCTCCATTTGGCCCACGTTGACCTCGCAGCATTCCTGGCCAGCCCGTCCGGTTGAAGACTGCATGAACTGCTCCTTTAGGCAATGAATCGTCGGAGATGTCGGCAGGCCCATCAACTGCACGCCGCATGCCAGGATACACTGCAACCGCCGCAGCTGGAACGTGTGGGCCGGCGCGGCGGAGGGCTCGCACGATGTTCGCAGGCCGAACGGGTTGATCGCGGGCCGACCATCAGCAGTCAGGCGGCAGCGTCTTCACGAGGATTCACGGCATAAAAGCTGCAACCTTTGCTCGATCGCAAGCATGAGGGAGCCGAGCAACCGAGATCGTTTCCAGCTACGAACACGGCAAGGGGAAATACGCGGGGATGAATCGGGAAGAACTCGCACGTTGCGTTCGGAAAAGATCGCGCGCTGAACATCGACGCCTTCATCTTCCCCGGGGGAACTCGATCTGATTTACCTCGATGACCGGATGGACTTTCCGGCGCCCGACCGCAAAGAGGCCGCGCCGCAGCCTGCCGTCTACAATCTGATGGAAGCGCTGGGCAAGAGCATGGAGCGCAATCGCCGCGCCGGCAAGGGGGGATCGAACGGCAAGCACGCTGGCAACCGCGGCCGCTCATCCCGACGCAGCCACCAGCGGGTTAGGCCCAGTGGGAAGACCCGTCGAGCCGACGTCTTACACGGAATTCGGACTCAACGGAACCAAGGGAAATTCAAATGGCCACTCGACCCGGCAAAAGGAAGAGGAGCCACAAAAAAGGCACAGACAAGAGGTGGGTCGCTCGGGTCAAAACCGTCTCCACCTTTCCACCCCGCGACACGTTCAACAAGGACTCCGAAACGGTGGCCCGGGTCATGGCCAGCAAGAAGGTCAGCCCGAAGGGAATCGGCTCCGGAATCCGCATGATCCAATACTTCATCAACCGCGCCGGCAAGAACCTGCCGGCCGCCCGCAAGCGCGAGCTGGAAAAGGCCAAACGGATCCTTCAGGAACGGCTGCGGAACGAGAAGGCCAGGTCGCTAACCAGGAGAAAGTCGAAGTCCCGGGCGACGTGACTCGGCGCTCGCGCCTGAGGCAGGCGCAATCCTGCCCCGTCGGTGTTGGCGGCGCGTCGCAAAGTGGAGTCTTCGGCCCGCGATGACTTTCACAGCGGGGCAACCGTGTCGGGCTCTGGCTGAAACGCTCAAGGCGACGGTTCGTCCGAATTCGCCTGAAATCGTTCGCGCGCCGGTTGTCCTGCCGGGAACCAAATCGCTCAGGCGCTCTTTCCTCTTCGGCCGATTCCTTATTGCTCTCGCGCGCCGGAATCGTCATCACCTCCGCGCGCTTGGTTCACGAGACTTCTCGCGATCGAGCTTCCACGACGGCGGCCGAGGTCAAACACATGATGTGGGTACGGCGCGGCAGGCCGGTTCGCTCCTCCAAGCGTTCCGGCTATCTTGCTGCATTGACGCTGTTTTCCGCGACGACGTTTCTTTACGTGAACTTCGAGCCGGCGCCGGCAGGTGCCGACCGCAAGCACCGCAAGATCGACATCCTCCGCCTGGCGGCCACGATCGAAGCGGCTCCGAAGCCGGCGACCGCCGTCGCAGCGCCGCCAGCCAAATCAGTGCCTGCCTCTGAAAAGACGATTGCCGCGGCGCCCGCTTCGACCGAGTTCGACCGCATGGCCATGCTGATGAACATGGTCCTGCTCGAGCAGGGGCGCCGCCGGCTCGCCGACGTCCCCGATTACACCTGCACCTTTTTCAAGCAGGAACGGCTCGGCACGGAACTGTCCGAAGGGCAGATCATGGAGCTGAAGATGCGGCACAAGCCCTTCAGCGTCTACATGAAATGGCTCAACGGTGAGAAGGGGCGCGAGCTGCTCTATGTCGACGGTGAGCAGGACAACAAGATGCTCGTGCACCCCGGCGGGTGGAAGGCGCGGATCGTGCCCTCGATCAAGCTCGAGCCCGATAGCTCGCTGGCGATGGCCGAGTCGCGACACCCAGTCACAATGGTCGGCCTGCTTAAGCTCAGCGACGAAATCATCACCCGCCGCAGGGGCGAGATCGAACGCAAGTGTCCCGTCCGCTGCCGGTTCATCGAGAACGAAACTGCCAACGAACGACCCTGCTATTGCTTCGTGTCGACGTACCTCGATCGCAAAGCTTCCGAGGAGTACCGCAAGTCGATCCAATACATCGACCGCGAATGGCTGTTGCCGATTTGCGTGAAGAACTATGCGTGGCCGGAAGCCAACCAGTCGTTCGCCAGCGACGGCGCGCTGGATGAAGCCACGCTGGTCGAGCACTACGGCTACTCGGAGCTGCAATTCAACCAACAACTGGCCAACGACGACTTCGACCGCTTGAATAAAACGTACAACTTCCGACGGTAACCGCGCGGGCGGGTGAGGCCCGATCAACGCTCCGAGTAAAAGCGCTTGACCGCGTCAGCCACGAAGCGATCGATCAGGCCGGGGGCGATCAGCTTGATCCATTGCCCCGCTTTGCCGGCCGCGGTCATCACCAGCTCGCGGCGACGACGTTCGATCGCCCGGACGATTTGCCGCGCGCAGACGTCAACCGGCATGCCCTGATCGTTCGTGCGCTGCAGGCTTTCCTCTGAAAGCTTGCCGTCCCCGCCCAGCCGCCGCGTGTGAATGCTCGTGCCGACCGGCCCAGGGCAGACGATGAGCACGTCGACCCCTGTCGGAAGCAGCTCGATCCGCAAGGAATCGAAGAACCCCTGCATGGCATGCTTACTGGCAGAGTACGCGCTGGAATCGGGAAAGCCGGTCTTCCCTTGGAGCGACGAGATCGCGACGAGGAGGCCCCGCGTCTTCTTCAAATTGGGGAGCGCGAAGTGCGTGCAGTAAACGGCTCCCAGGTAATTGATTTCCATGATTCGCTGGAACACCTGCAGATCGGTGACCTTGTCGAATGGGGAATAGATCGAAATCCCGGCGTTGTTGATCAGCACGTCGACCGACCCGAATTCCGCGACCGTCCGCTCGACGATCTGCCGACAATCTTCGGGCTTCGCAACATCGGCGATCACTGTGATGGCGGACGAGCCCGCTTTGAGACATTCGGCCCGCGTCGCCTCAAGCGCCTCGGCACTCCGGGCCGCCAGCGTCAGCTTCGCCCCTTTGGCCGCCAGCTGCCGAGCCAGCTCGCGACCGATTCCAGCCGAGGCTCCGGTGATGACAATCGACTTGCCCGAGAGCTGCATGGGTTTTCTCGGCGAGCTGCGCGGGAGAGAATCACACTTTGAGGTGCTCGAGCGCCTTGGCGATCGGCGTCACGTAACCAATGTAAAACGGGCCGAACTGCGCGTAGCGGGCCGAGGCGCGATCGAACCGCATCGTGTAGACGATTTCTTTGATCGATTCGGGATTGCGCCCCCAGAGCGTGACGCCCCACTCCCAGTCGTCAAATCCCGTCGAGGCCGTGATGAGCTGGCTCACCCGGCCGGCGAATTTGATCCCCGAGGTCGCGTGCTCGGCCATCAGCGCGCTGCGCTCGCTGAAAGGGAGCTGGTACCAATTCGCGTTCGGGTCGCGAATTTTGTTCATCGGGTAAAAGCAGTTCACGGGGAGCGGCGGAAAATCGGGGTACAACCGCTGCTTGTTCATCGCGGGGAGCCGCTGGGCGTAGGCGTTGATCTTCGCCTGGTAGGCCGGGTCGGTCTCAGCCGTGCCGTCTTGCCGCAGTTTTTCGCCGTATTGCTCGACTGTGGGGACGTACTCCGACACTTCCGTGATCGAGACGAACGAATAAGCCGGCACAAAGACTGGGCCCAGTGCGCTGGCTCGAATCGCCTGCACCATCGCGTCGATCAAGAGTGGATCCGGATCGAGCATCATCAATCCCAGATCCGCCTTATGACCGGAGATCACCGAGCACTGCAGGCGCTGCGGCGCGCCCTCACGCTCGGGATCGAGGAGGCGGACCAGCTCCGCGCGTCCGCGCGCGCGCGTCGATTCGTCGAGACGATTCAGCTCTCGTTGGTCGACCCTGTAGTACAGATGCAGGCAGTGCCAGCCCTCGCTCATGCGGATCGTTGGATCCGGCAGGGGGCCAGGCGCATGCGGCGGTCGGGGCGAAGAACTCACAGCCGTTTGATCCCTTGATGTAAGTCGATGCGCTCGCGACGAGCGCGCAGCCCTCGATTATACTTTCTCGGCGTCGCGACTTCGCGGTTCAGCCTCAGCGCTCGCGCCACAGCACCTCGTCGGCGATCGCCAAACGGGACTGGACCTCGGCCACGTCCCGACGGAAGCGGTGGGAGTCGCGCGGATAGCCGTGCGTCGGCTTCAACTCGGGGAGGTGATTCCGCCAGAAGCGGTTGAAGAGCTCCATCGCCAGCTCGCGCACGTATTTGGAGACCATCGACGAGACGGCAACCGGAAAGTGCCTCTCCGCCTTGGCCTCAAAACGAATCTC
>DASPSM010000511.1:0-3987 GCA_035623955.1 Planctomycetaceae bacterium | reverse complement strand
CAAGGCGCTGAGCACCAAGGGCGTGATTCACACGATCGGAATTCCCGGGCAGTCGTTCGTACAGAATGCGGTCGGCTCCAATCTCGGTTCGATGTTCGTGATTCTCGACGCGTTCGAGCATCGGCACGACCACTCGCTCAGTGGACCGGAAATCGCCCACGAGCTGCAAGTGGACTATTTCGCGAAGATCGTCGAGGCCCAGGTTGCGGTCTATGGCGCTCCAGCTGTCGATGGTTTGGGCAACGCCGGCGGATTCAAGCTGATGGTCGAGGATCTCGAGGATCTCCCGCTCGACACCCTCCAGGGGCAGGCGGAGAACCTGGCGGACAAAGGGCGCCAGCTTCCGGGAATTGCCGGGCTGTTCAGCGGCTTCCGCGCGAACGCCCCGCAGCTCTATATCGACATCGACCGGACCAAGTGCAAGACGATGAACGTCTCACTCAACGACGTCTTCAACACGCTGCAGGTCTACATGGGCGGGTACTACGTCAACGACTTCAACCAGTTCGGACGCACCTGGCAGGTCAACCTGCAGGCGGACGCGCCCTTCCGACTCAAGGCCGAGGACGTTCGACAGCTCAAGGTGCGGAATGCGGCCGGCGATATGCTGCCCTTGGCGACGGTCGCCACGATCGAAGACATCGGCGGCCCGACGATGGTGACCCGCTACAACATGCACACGGCCGCCGCGCTCAACGGGGCCGCGCTGCCGGGAGTCAGCTCGGGCACAGTGATCTCGCGCATTGGGGCGCTCGCGAAAGAGGAACTGCCCAAGAGCATGACGTATGAATGGACCGAGCTGACCTACTTGCAGCTTTTGGAAGGGAACGCCGCCTACTATGCGTTTGCCGGCGCCGTGGTGCTGGTCTATCTCGTGCTGGCGGCTCAGTACGAGAATTATTCGCTGCCTCTGGCGATCATCCTCGTCGTTCCCATGTGCCTGCTCGCCTCTCTTGTGGGCGTGAGGATCATCAAGTCGGACATCAATATCTTTGTTCAAGTGGGCTTCATCGTCCTGGTCGGCCTGGCCACCAAGAACGCGATTCTGATCGTCGTGTTCGCCAAAGCCCATCAAGACGCCGGGCAGCCGCGGTTCGAGGCGACCGTCGAGGCCTGCCGCAGCCGTCTGCGTCCGATCATCATGACGTCGTTCGCGTTCATTCTAGGGGTCGTGCCCTTGATGGTCGCACACGGGGCTGGGGCAGAAATGCGCCGCGCGCTCGGCACGGCCGTCTTCTCGGGGATGTTGGGAGTCACGCTATTCGGCCTCTTCCTCACACCAGTCTTTTACTATGTCATTCGCTGGTACATCGAACGGACGCAGCACCCAGAGGCGCATCGTTCCACCGAACACGCGCCGGTCGATCACGACGGGCACAAGATCGAGGTGACGAGCACTTTGTGACTGCGACGAACGATCCGTCCAGATTCTTTGTCGCAACCCCAGCAAGCCGAGGCATTACGCCTCGCGTGGGCTCAGGACGGGCCGCGATTACACAGGCGCCCGCGCAATGGTGAGCCCCATCTGCCCGCAGAGTGCCATTCGAGAGCCGGATGAACCCGGAGCGCGCGTGGCGAATTCCGGACCTGCCGCCGGCTCATCGTACTGCGAACAACGGCCGATCGATGCGAAGTGAACGAGAGACACACAGAACGAGGTCAGCGCTCGAGCTTCACTGTGGAGGACAACCCATGGCCAGATTTTTCCGCAACACCATTTGGATTTGGCTGCTGATTTCGACGACGGCCTTGCTCGGCCAGGAAGCTGACAAGTCGCAGTCCAAGACGGAATCAAAGCCTTCGCCGGACGAAGCCACAATCCGCGCGAACGTCGCGGCCTTCGTCAAGGCGTATAACGCCAGGGATGCCAAGGCAGTGGCCAACCTGTTCGCCCCCGAGGCTCAGGTCATCGATGAGGACGGGGAGACGACGCAGGGACGCGAGGCGATCGAGAAGAGAGTCGAGGGAACCTTCGCCGATGCCCCGCAAGGTCGAATCCAGCTCGATGTCGATGCCATTCATTTCCTTGGATCGGCGCTGGCCATTGAGACAGGCAAGGCCACGGTCACCACGAGCCCGGGCGACACCCCCGACGTGTCCCGTTATAGCGCAATGCACATCAAGTCGAAGGACGGCAAATGGCTCTTGGGTTTCGTGCGCGAGACCGAGGACACTGACCTCACCAACTACCAACGGCTCAAGCCGCTGGAATGGCTGATCGGCGACTGGGTCGACGAAAGCCCGGATGCGGTTGCAATCACCTCCTGCAAGTGGAGTGACAACAAGAATTTTCTGCTGTCGGACATCAACATTCGCATTCAGGGCAGCAACGCCATGCGCCTGACCCAACGGATCGGCTGGGATCCGCTGACCAAACAAATCAAGTCGTGGCTGTTCGACTCCGATGGGGGCTACGGCGAGTCCTTCTGGACGCGCGACAGAGATCGGTGGGTGGTGAAGGCCACCGCCGTGCGTCGAGACGGAACCACGGCCTCGATGACGAACATCTACACACCGACGGGCAAGGATTCCTACACCTGGCAGACGACCGACCGCGTGGTCGCAGGCGAGGTCCTGCCACCAGTGGAAATCAAGGTCGTCCGCAAACCGCCGGAGGCGGCGCAATCCAAATAGGTTGAAAGAACGTGCAATGACCGCTGCCGCAAAGCGACTCGAACAATCCTGCGAAAAGAAAAGCCCGCGAAATGAAATAAAGGGGGTCACCCCATGAAACGCATCATCCCTGTTGCTTTGATGCTCCTGGCGATGTTGGGAGCAACTTTGAATGACGCATCGGTCTTTGGGCGCGGCGGAGGTCGCGGGGGCGGCGGCCGCGGAGGTGGCGGCGGTCGAGGCGGAGGAGGCGCACGTGGAGGCGCACGAGGTGGAGGAGGCGCGCGGGGCGGAGGAGGGGCCCGAGGAGGCGGTGGCGCGCCGGCCCGGAGTGGGGGCGGTGCGCGCGGTGGCGGTCGCGGCGGAGGTGGCGCACGACCGGGAGCGGGCGGCCGAGGTGGAGGCGGCGCGCGAGGAGGAGGCGCCCGACCCAGCGGTGGTGGCGGATTTCGTGGCGGCGTCGCCGGGGGCGCCGGTGGTCGTGGAGGAGTTGGTGGCGCCGGAGGTCGCGGCGGAGTTGGCGGCCAACGGGGCGGAATCGCTGGAGGCCAAAGAGGTGGAGTCGGCGGCGGAAATCGACCTTCAACGTTGCCATCTCGTGGCAATGTCGCTGGAAATAGACCGGGCGGTATCGGGGGGCCCGGTGGTGTTGGAAACCGGCCGGGTGGCATTGGTGGACCCGGCGGTGTCGGAAATCGGCCCGGTGGCGTTGGTGGGCCCGGTGGTGTTGGCGGACCCAGTGGCGTTGGAAATCGGCCGGGCGGAATTGGTGGACCCGCTGGCGTCGGCGGACCAGGAGGCATCGCGAATCGCCCGGGCGGCATTGGCGGACCAGGAGGCATCGGCAATCGACCTGGAATCGACAATCGGCCCGGCGGCATCGGGAATCGACCTGGCCTCGGAGGAGCAGTCGGAGCCGGCATCGGGGCCGGTCTTGGAGCGGGGCTCGCGAATCGACCCGGTCGAGGCGACCGCCCATTCGTGGGGGACAATGTCGGGAACCGGGGAGATCGACTGGGCGACCGTGGCAATCTCGCGGACAACCGTGGCGATCGCCTCGAGAATCGCGGGGATCGCTTTGAAAACCGTCAGGAGAACCGTGGCGATCGTCTCGAGAACCGCGGGCAGCGTCTCGAAAACCAGGGCGACCGGCTCGAGAATCGCGGCGAGCGAATTGAGAACCGCGGTGAGTGGGCGGAAAACGCCGGCGATTGGGCCAATAACGCCCAGGATTATTGGCAGAACGTTCACAACGACTGGTACAACGGCTCGTGGAACGGCAATTGGGGATACGGCGAGGGGTGGTATGACAATCCTTGGGCCGCTTGGGGCGTCGGTGCAGCGGCATGGGGTCTGACGAATTGGGCTGCCGGA
>DASPSM010000506.1:0-14146 GCA_035623955.1 Planctomycetaceae bacterium | reverse complement strand
GAGATTGAGTCCGATGTTAAAGCCGTGGGGCTGCAGGATGCGGCTGAAAGCGTCCGCGAGGCGGCGCAGGTCGTGCATACATCCGAGGAGTTCGGCGTCATCGAGCTCGTCCAGGGCGCCCTTGTGCGCAAGCGGAGCGATCAGCACGTGGCCGTTGTTGTACGGAAAGCGGTTCAGCACACAGATCGTGTGCTTGCCGCGGCTCACGACAAAGTTCTCCGCGTCGCGCTGTTCGTCCCGGTAGCGGCAGAGAAAGCAGCCCCCTTCGTGAGCATCGGCGTCTTTGGCGGTGGCGATGTACGCCATCCGCCAGGGAGCCCAAAGCCGTTCGTGCGACACGCTTCCGCCTTGTCTTTGGTCTCGAATTTCCGCAAATTCTCGAGCAATTTTAACGGCCGAACCGCCCCCGGGTCAGGCAATGCGCAGTAGAATAACAGACTGTCCCGTTTTGGCGAGATAGGCGCTTGCGACCGGCTGAGCGGCGCATTTAGAGTAGCGTTTGCGGGCTGATCTCTCTCGGAGGTTGCCAATTTGACGACCAAAAACACAACCGCGCTGGCCACGCTTGTGGTTGCGCTTCCGGCCGCGCTTCTCGGCTTTTTCCTGGTCGGGAGCTTTTTGAGGCAACTCGACCCTTTGCAAAAGCAAGGGACGATGTACGTGGCCCTCTACGGCACGACGCTGGCCGCG
Organism: Planctomycetaceae bacterium; assembly: GCA_035623955.1. Taxonomy (GTDB): domain Bacteria; phylum Planctomycetota; class Planctomycetia; order Planctomycetales; family Planctomycetaceae; genus DASPSM01. The sequence continues at coordinate 13,456 of DASPSM010000506.1, read as the reverse complement.
TGTGCGGCTATGGTTTTCTTGCCGCTGGGCGTGCTGATCTTCGGCCCTCGCGCTGCCAAGGCGGGGGAAGCTCCTAAGAGCGGAACGGTTAAAGCGCCCCCCAAGAGCGGAACGGTCGCCGCGGCACCACCCACGAGCGCGGAGCAACCCGTGCCTGAGGAGTTGACCGAGTCGACCGGCGAGGAAGAGGCGGTGGCCCCGAAGAAAACGAGCCGCCCGATGTCGACCGGCGAGCTGGAAGTCGTCGAGCCAACGCCGTCGATGGACGAGATTCCGGCCTATGACGACGAAGTCATGCCGAAGTCCGGCGAAGTGCCTGCCGTTGAAATGGACGAGGACTTCGCCATCGATGATGAGTTCGCCGCGGACGACGAGCCGAAGCCGGCGAAGAAAAAAGGCAAGTAGCCGACGGAATCGGGATTGCCGTCTGGATTGTCGTCGTTGCCCTAACTGCTGGCGCTGCGGTACGCGCGGAGCGACCAGCGAAAGACGTTGCGCGACACCACGAGCCCGAGGCCGGCCGCGGCCAGTGCCACGAGCGTCAGCCACGAGGGATCGAGGACTTTGGCCAAGAGCACGCGCGACGGCACCGTGACGACCAGGAGAATCGGGACGATGAACGAGAACGTGAACTGCAGCGCGTCACCGGCGAGCGAGCCGCTATAAATCTCCCGCGGGTACCGCGCGAAGATGATCACGTAAAACCAGAAGTCGTAAAGCCCCGTGTTCCGGCCGAACCAGACGCTGGTGGAGGCCAGAATCAGCATCAGGCTGTAGAAAAACGCGACTCCGACGCCGACGAACAGGATATACATCACGGCCCGCACGGGGTCGATCGGTCCTCCGATGCGAACGAGCGCGTAGCCCAAAAGGGCGAACGCCAAGACGGCCTGGTTGAGCATCGCCAGTTCCATTTTCTCGAACGAGATCAGGAACTGCGGATCGATCGGTTTTAAGAGCACGAAGTCGAGGTTGCCCGTGCGAATCAACTCGCTGAAGTTCGCACAGTTAGGCATGAAGAAGGTTTCGACCAGCGAATTGATCAGCATACCCGTCGCCAAGAACGCGAAATACTCCGGGCGAGTCCAATCGTCGATGGCCACGACCTGGCGGTAAATGATCTCAAACAGCGCGACTTGCGCGACGAAATAAAACAGCCGCGTGACGATCGTGATCAAGAGGTTCCCGCGAAATGTCATCTCGCGAACGAGCGAATTCCGGAAGAACGTGGCGAAAACCCGCGCATAACTGGCCCGCGCGGAGGCGAGTGGCGAAGAGGCCGGCACGCCGGGCTCGGTGACCAGGGCTTTAACCGGAGAACTCGACACCGCTTGCCCCTTGCTCGATCCGGCCGATCACCGCATGTTCGATGCCGCTCGCGGTCAGTTGCGCGGTCACCGCTGCCGCCTGGCGCGGAGCGACGATCAGCACGAAGCCGATTCCCATGTTGAATGTCTTCCACATCTCGGCGGCTTCGACCGCGCCGAGTGATTCGAACCATTGATACACCGCGGGCCGCTGCCATTTCCCGCGATCGATAACCGCACGGCAATTCTCGGGGAGGATGCGTTCGACGTTATCGATTAAACCGCCCCCGGTGATGTGGGCCATCCCATGCACGGCAGGCTTGCGGTGCGACAAAGCCAGAATGTCGAGGACGGCGCGCACATAAATTCGCGTCGGCTCCAAAAGGGCTTGACCCACCGTTCGGCCCAGCGCCTCGACTTGCTGGCCCGCGTCCAGTCCGGAGCGCTCGAAGACCACTTTGCGGATCAGGCTGTAACCGTTGGAGTGAAAGCCGCTCGAAGCTAGGCCGATAATCTTGTCCCCCCGCTGAATTGTCTTGCCGTCGATGATTCGCGCTCGCTCGACGACACCGACACAGAAGCCGGCCATGTCGAAGTCGCCCGGCCCATACACGCCCGGCATGATGGCCGTCTCGCCGCCGAGTAGCGCCATCCGCGATTCGACGCATCCGTCGGCGACGCCACGGACAAGTTCGGCCAGTCGCTGAGGATCATCGCGGTCCATGGCGATGTAGTCGAGGAAGAAGAGGGGCTCGGCCCCGAGACAGAGGACGTCGTTGACGCACATCGCGACGAGGTCGATGCCGATTGTCGAGAACTGCCGAAGCGAGGCGGCGACCTTGACCTTGGTCCCCGCCCCATCCGTGCCCGAGACCAGAACCGGGTCTTTATAGCGTCGCGGTTGGGCGCCCGCCGGATCGTTGAGCCGAAACAAGCCGGCGAAACCGCCCACGAGATCGATGACGCGACCCGTGTGCGTCCGCCGCATCAAAGCGGGAAGCTTATCCATCGCCTCGGCGTAGAGGCCCAAATCGACTCCCGCATCCTTGTAAGTGAGTTGCGCCATGGCGGGATCATATCGAAACGGAGAGCGGGAGTCTCTCAGCCAGGGCGGATTCCGGCGGCTCGCAGCGCCGCTGCGTATTCCTCCGGCGTATTGATGTTGCGCAGCGAATCGAGTGCCGGATCGACGCTGCGCAGGTCGGAGGCCTCAACTACGCGAGCGTCACATTCCTGAACCAAAAACTGGGTCCGCAATCGGCCGGCCGCGAGTAACCGGCGGGCACGCGGCTCGAGCGTGGTGCGATAGACGGCCGCCAGCGGGTGATAAAATTCGCGCTCCAGCGGGATCGCCATGTCGTGGGTGCCCAACGCCTCGATCATCGCACGCACAAACGCTGCCTTCAGCAGGGGCACATCGCACGAAGAGACGTACGCCGCGTCGGCCCTGCCGCTTAGTGCCGCCAGGCCGGCCACCAGCCCCGCGAGGGGCCCTTGGCTTTCGACCTCGTCCCGGGCCACGATTGTCTTTGGAGGCAGAGGCGGCAACTCTTGGCCTGCAGCGGCGACCACCACCAGGGGTGAAACCGTTTCCCCGACAATCCGCACGACTCGCCCGAGCATCGTCTCGTCGCCGAAGGGCAACGAGAGTTTGGGGCGACCCATTCGCGTGCTCTGTCCTCCACACAGCACAATGCCCCCCACCCGATCGGCGGACACAATTTCCACGGTCGTCATCTTTCTTTAGCGCCCTTTGCATAATCTTAACGACGTGTTGCAGTTCCATGTGGCGAACGATCTGATCGCCTGAGGCTGCCCTGCCGCGGCGAATGGGGCCGATTGGCAAATCGTCGCGGCGCGCGTTACAACCGAGACAGGTGGAAGAACTTGATTTCGGCGTTACGGCGGGCGCGTGGGGGGCAATTCGAAGATGGGACTCTTTAGCGGGACGAAGGACTGGAACGTGGTCGCCGTCTTCTACGAAAGAAAAGGCCACTTCCAGGTCAACGGCAACCGCGCCAAGGGGACCAATGCCGAGAAGGCGCGGGAGGTCGCCAGGCGGCATTCGCGGTCGGTGTTTTGGGCCGTCTTCAATCAAAAGCGCGGCTTCGTCGAAGGGGGGCCGGGGGCCGGCCGCGAGTTCGTTTCCCTCGAGACGCTGCAATACATCGAGAAGCACATCGCCAAGGCCAAGAGCGTCGCCCAAATCCTGACGCTGCTGGAAACGGGAAAGACCGATAAAGCCGCCACCGGCTGGGAAATCGCCCCGCAGCCCTCGACTTCGGGGGAGGAATAAGTCCAAGGGCCACAGTCCAAGGTCGCAAGTCATGACCGCGATCCAACATCATCCGAGCGTCGCCGACACGGCGGAGAGCTTGCCGAGCGTTTTCGAGACGCATCGCGTCGAGAACCAGCCGCCGGCACTGGAGAACTACAACCTCTTCAGCAGCGACGTCGTGCTTCGCGAAGCCGTCGCGCGGGAGGGGGGCGCCTGGGGATTCGATCGGCTGACCCGGTTCGGAGAGGTCATCGGCAGCGCGCAGGTCATCGCCTGGGGACAGCAGGCCAATCGCTTTCCGCCAGTCTTGAAGACGCACGATCGCTTCGGTCAGCGCATCGACGAGGTCGAGTTTCACCCCGCCTGGCACGAGTTGATGAAGATCGGCGTCGAGCACGAAACGCACGCGCTCGCGTGGCGGACGCCGAAAAATGGCGCGCATGTCGTGCGGACCGCGCTCGGGTTTTTGCAATACCAGCAGGAGGCGGGGGTTGGCTGTCCGCTGACGATGACATTTGCCGCCGTGCCGACGCTGCGCAAAGAGCCGGAGTTGGCGGCGGAATGGCTGCCGCGGATCACCTCGAACGTCTACGATCCGCGGTTCATTCCGGCGGCCGAGAAAAAGGGTGCGCTCGTCGGCATGGCGATGACCGAGAAGCAGGGAGGCTCCGACGTGCGGGCCAACACGACCCGGGCGCGGCCGATCGGGCACGACGGATCGGGGAGCGAATACCTGCTGACGGGGCATAAATGGTTCTGCTCCGCGCCGATGAACGACGCGTTCTTGACTTTGGCGCAAGCGGAACGCGGGCTCACCTGCTTCTTTGTGCCGCGCTGGCGGCCCGACGGCACGCGCAACGCGTTTGCCATCCAGCGCCTCAAGGACAAATTGGGGAACCGCTCCAACGCGTCGAGCGAGATCGAATATCGCGACACGTGGGCGCAGCGCGTCGGCGAAGAGGGACGCGGCGTCCCCACGATTATCGAGATGGTCAATCACACGCGGCTCGATTGCGTTGCCGGTTCGGCCGCGTTGATGCGTCAGGCGCTGGTGCAGGCCATCCATCACGCCTCGCACCGTCGAGCATTTGGAAAATTGCTGGTTGACCAGCCGGCCATGCAAAACGTGCTGGCCGACCTGGCGGTCGAATCGGAGGCAGCCACGGCGCTCATGGCCCGACTGGCGCGGGCCTATGATCGCTCACCGACCGACGAGCAAGAGCGAGCCTTCGCCCGCATCGCGACGGCCGTCGGAAAATTCTGGGTCTGCAAACGGGCTCCCGAACACGTCGGCGAGGCACTCGAGTGCCTGGGCGGCAACGGCTACGTCGAGGAATCGATCCTGCCGCGCTTGTATCGCGAGGCTCCGCTCAATTCCATCTGGGAGGGCTCGGGCAACGTGATGTGCCTCGACGTCTTGCGGGCCATCCAGCGCGAGCCGCAGTCGTTGGAAGCGCTCCAAGGCGAGCTCGAGTCGGCCCGCGGAACCGAACCGCGCTACGATCGACTGCTGGAGCGAATCAAGCGCGAGCTGACTGTCTCCGAGGACCTCGAGGGCCGGGCACGGCAGATCGTCGAGCTGCTGGCCACGGCGCTTCAGGCGGCCGTGTTGTTGCGGACCGGCGTAACCGCGGTCGCGGACGCGTTTCTCGCCAGTCGCGTCGCTCGCAATGGCGGACAAATCTACGGCACGCTGCCGGCGGGCGCCGACTGCCGCGCCTTGATCGATCGGGCGCGGGCGTCGGTTAACTAGAGCGATGAACAAAGCCTTCGTCCGCGATCCCGAGCCGACTGTTGATCGCTGTCCCCGTTGCGGGGCGGTCGGCCAGCCCGTCAGCAGCGTCGTGCTCGATTCGTACGTGCGTGCCGAGGCTCGCGCGCAGCTGGGCGCCGAAGCGTCCTTTTGCCCCACGGCAAACTGTGCAGTGGCCTATTTCGACGCCTTTGAGCGGGAAGTCGAGGTCGGGCAACTGGCCCAGCCGGTTTATCCAAAAGATCCCGACGCTCCGATCTGCGGCTGTTTCGGATTTAAATGCGCCGAAATCGATGCGGACCTGAGCGAAGGGGTCGCCACACGAACGCGCGCCCAGCTCGAACGAGCACGCTCTTCGTCGGCCCGTTGCTCACAGGCCGCCGCCAATGGGACGTCGTGCGTCGCCGCCGTGCAGAGCTACTTCATGCAGCACCGCGGCCGCGGATAGGCAGCCTCTGCTTGAGAACCCCTTGCACCCACGCGCTACGAGGGGGATTAAGAGGCCGCTAATGCGTCGTGCGTCTTGTCTTCTTTCGTAGCGCGCATGCTTTGAAAGATCCAGGGCCCGGGCCCAAGGATCGATAGGCGGAAATACCGCGTGCTCTGCAGTCTCAGGCCGAGCGCCGGGTAGTATTCGGCGTAGTTATAGATCTTGTGCAGGGCGCAAAGCCCCAGCGTCCAATGGGAAACATTCGCGACGGTGTAGTAAAGCCGGTGCCGGACACGAAGCACGATGTTTCCGCGCGGCGGTGCAAAATCCGCGAGGACGAAATCTCCTCCCGGACGGACGAGTGAAACCAGCCGGGTAAGCATCTGGAGCATCACGGGTCGCGAAAAGATATTCAGGAAGAAGTTTGACACGACGACATCAAACGGCTCCTCCGACTCAAATTCCATGATGTCGGCGCAGACGAATTCCCCCGGCAAATCCGCCGTCTCGAAACGCTTGCGGACGATCTCGATCATGCTGGGCGATAAGTCGACGCAGGTAACCCGAATCCCGCGTCGCGCGGCCTCGAGCGCTTCCTCGCCCGGCCCGACGCCGACGTACAACACCCGCTGCCCGGCGTGCATGTCCTCGATCTGGGACAGCCGGGCTGCCACATTCTGGCCGCCAGTGAACAGCGAGTTCAGCCGTTCGTAAATCGAGGAAATCGACTCGTAGCTGCGGGCGGTCTGTTCACCCGACGATTGTCGCTTCGTCTGGACTTGAACATTCATTGCGCGCACCCCTTAGTCGTTGCTTTGCGCCTCAACTGAGGCTCTTGGCACGGACATGCTCCTCAGCACGCGCCCACATCGACGACTGCCCTGTCCGCGACGTCGGGGAGCTCCGCGGGGTGAGGACCATCAATCTCCGGTTGTGCTTCTTCGCGAGGATAAAGCAGTGGCCTGGGAGGAAAGATTGACGAGAACCCGGCCTTCAGAACCGCCTTCATGGTCCAGCGGCCCCCCTTGACGTAAATCGACAACGGGACCTGGTAGCAGCCGAGCTTGTCGTGCTTGAGTGCGTCGGTCGTCTGACCGATGCAGATTTCTTGCGCGCCGTGCCGCAGCGCCGAATCGATCGATTGATACAAGAGGTTGAAATAAACCTCCGCTTCGGCGTTCACTTCGTAGTCGACTCCCAGCACCATCCCATGGAAGGTCGTCTCGGAGACGAGCGACATGGAGAAGCCGACGACCTGTTCGCCGCGACAGATCAAGATGAAGAGCGTGTTGTCGGGCATCCGCCGCGCCAACTCGCGGGGGAACTCGGGGGGCAGGTGCTCGAACTGAACGGCGGAGCGGCTCTCGACCGCCTCGTACAAGCGGTGCACCGCGTCGGTGTAACGTTCGGCAACTCCGTCGCGACCGAAAAGCTCGACAACCCGCAACCCGTTTTCCGCGAGCCTCTTTTGCGACCTGCGGATCGGCCGGCGCTTCTTCGACGGGAATTTTGACAGATAGTCGGCGAAGTCGCGCGATCCTGGCTCGACGCGGTTCATCGGAAAGCTATCGGCTCGACGGTAACCGAAAGACTCCAGCGGCCCAAGGTCCGAGCAGCCTGCCTGGTCGATCTCTTTGAAGAGAATCAGCCGGGCCCATTCGCGGCGGGCGAATTGACGCGCCACCCGATCGAGGCATCGCAGGACCGCCGCACGATCGGCCTCCGGGGCGAAGCGCAGGTGGCTTTGGCCGGCAGAGACCGGCAGACCGCATAGAATCAGCTTGCTCTTGAACAACCACGGTGCCGCCCGTTCCAGGCCGGCCAGGATTTTCTGAAAGCGGCCTTTGGCCAACGAAGCGCCGCCGATGGTGTAGGAGCTCAGACAGGCAATCGCCATCGGCCGACGCTGGCTGTCGCGCACGATCACGTGCCGAAAGCGGCAGGCCTTGGCGAATCCGATCTCGACGGCTTCGATGAAGCGCGGATCCATGAACGGATCGCTCGCAACGTCGCGGAGGCTGTTCCATTCGCCCGGGTCCACGCGGCTGATCGAATCGTAGACCTCAAATTCATAATCAGCGCTGTTCATCGCCTTGCGCCGTTGTTCGTGGTCAATTTCGGTTCCGGTCCGCCACCTGCGCAGTTCGCCGTTTGCACACTTTTAATGAATGTCGGACTGTACGGTGACGCGCGGCTTCCGGCCGTTGCGAACACCGTTGGCCGCATTTGCCAATCGTTCCGCAGGTTGAGCACCTGCCAGAAGCGGCCGCGGATGTGCGGCAAGAAGTGCGCGTTGACGACGTTTGAAATGCTTCTGAATGAGATTGGACGCCGCGCGTTTGAAACTGAACGCGAGCATTCCGCTCATTCGAGCCAACGCCAAACTCGTCAGCAAGGTCGTTCCGGGAAGGGCACAGATATAACGCCCCTCATAACGAGGCCTGAAACGGCTCTTGAAATGGTAGATGCCCGCGAAGTCGAAGAGGAAGTTGAGGTACTTCAGACCAATTGTCAGCGCATGGCGAGTCATCGCGCTGTCGCCATCGAGCGGTCGTTCACAGCCGACAGCGGGGACCAGGCAGAGTGAGACCGCCTCGATCCCTTCGTCCTTCATCCGCATCATCGCCGTGTGAAACAGATGAGGGACGACGCCGCGGACCGAATCGCGGCGGTGACGATACATCTCGAAGGCCCAGTGCCTGCCGTTTCGGCTCGGGAGGGCGATCAAAAACCCCTCGATGCGTTTGGGAGAATCGCAGGAGTAGGCGACGAACAAACGCCGGCGCCCCCATCCGTTCTCATCGAGCTGCCCTTCGAGCAGCTGGATGGTGCCGGCGTGGGATTTAGTGGCCAGATGCTCGTCGGAAACCGCCCGCAAATCTTTGATGAGTGATGTCCAAGCGCTGGCATGCATCTCTTCTCGGCGATGTTCGATAATGCTGATGCCCGCCCGCCGACAGTAGTTGGTTTGTCGGCGCACCCACTCGAACTGCTTACCGGACCAAGTGCACGTTTGGAGGTCGACAAACGGCTCTTCACCCCATTTCGTCACTTGGAAGCCGTGCTCCCGAAAGAGGGCCGCGTCTTCCTCGGTCACGTTGAAAAAGGTGACGAGCAGGCGGTGCGACCGGGCGAACGCGGCGAACTCGCGCAATAACCGCGGTTTATCTTCGTCGCGTGCGAGGAGCCCCCCGATGACCTTCACGTACCGGCCCAGGCGCCGATACGACACGAGGCCCGTTCGATCGCGAGACCAGAATCGCTTCCATCCGATTTCGGTCGCGAAATAAGAATCGTAGACAGCTCCGTAGGTGAAGGCTTGATGCTCGGCCCGCAACCATCGATGCGACGCCTGCAGGTCGCCCCTTGGTGGAGTTTGAGTCTGCTCACCGCGATCGATCGCAGACTCTTTGACGTCCTCGACCACAACCCGTTCGGTCCGAACGCACCCGTTCGTGGGCTCGACCAACGCGTCAAATTGTGGATCGGAATCCGGCGCGGCATTGCCAGACATGCGGGAGCGCAAAAGGTGCAATCCCGCCCAAGAGCCGGAGCTGTCGAAATTGCTATCGCTTTGAATCACCTTGTCCGTCATCCCCTCTCGAACTGATGTCGGGCGGCCGCAGGATCTCATCCACCTGCTGCGGTCCGATGCGCCGCGAATTCGATCGGCCCATCAATCCGTGGAAGGGGCTCGACGGTGAGAACAAAACGATCTCTGGCAAGAACCTGAACAGCATCCAGGGGGTGAAGCGAGGGACCCCGCGCACCGGTTGGAACAAGCCGCCCCCGCTTCGACGGTCCGAGGAGCATGTCGAATTGCGGATCAGAGTCCGGGCGCGGCTCGGCGACGTTGGTGCGTGGCCGCCAAACCCGAAGACCTGTGGCGCCCTCGCCGCCGAAGTGATTGTGGCTTGAAGTCACCGTGTCGGTCGTCCCCTGAGTGAACCGATGTCGGTGGCTGCACGATGTCGCTCATCTGCTGCAGACCGTTTAGCCGCAAATTGAGGCCCATCAATCCGTGGAAGGGGCTCGACGTTCCAAAGTCAAAGAGCTGGATTTTTGCCAGCGCGCTGCATTGAAGCGATGATCGCCGGGAAGAGCCAGCACTTGGAGATGGACAGTGTGTGCGGAGGCAGTTTCGAGCCGCCTACGACTTGAAGTGCGTCCGCAAAGGCAACTCATTCTTCCGACTTTATTCAGAACCCGTAAGCTAAGTCAAGGACGCAGTTTACTCACTCTGAAAATTCTGCCACTGCGTCCCGCTGGTAAGACCTACGCCGTCAAGTTGCCAAAAGACGATCCGGGATGTGGCTCCCGCGCAGCTGCGCGGCGCGAACCTTTCCGTCAGCCTTTGCTCAACTGCTCGAAACTGGCTTTGATCCAAACTCCGTGATACCCTTGCGTTCCTTCCACGCGCCTGGAGTTTTCAATGGCTGAGACGTCTCAAGGCGGTCCGGATTTTTCCAAATCGGAGCTGATTCCGGCGATCGCCCAGGACGACGCGACGGGCGATGTGCTCATGCTGGCCTACATGAATGAAACGGCCTGGAAGGAGACCCTTGCGACCGGGCGCGTTTGCTACTTCAGCCGCAGCCGCCAGAAGCTGTGGCGCAAGGGCGAAGAGAGCGGCAACGTGCAGGAAGTCAAAGGCATCTTTTACGATTGCGATGCTGACACGATTCTGATCCGTGTGAATCAGATCGGCGGAGCGGCCTGTCACGAAGGTTATAAGAGCTGCTTTTTTCGCAAGATCGACCCACAGACCGGCAATGTCGAGGTGATTGGGAGTCGTCTGTTTGATCCGAAGGCCGTTTATAAGAAGTGAGCGGGGCGGGACGAACTGTCGCGCAAGGACGTGTCATGCCAGAGCGCAAACTGAAACTGGGCATCCCGGCCGGCAGTCTGCAGGAAGCGACGGCCGCGCTCTTCAAAAAAGCCGGCTACAACATCACTTTCTCGTCGCGGTCCTACTACCCGCAGATCGACGACGCGGAAATCGAGTGCCTGTTGATTCGGGCCCAGGAAATGGCCCGTTATGTCGAGGAGGGGATCCTCGACGCGGGCATCACCGGTTACGACTGGATCGTCGAGACCCAGGCCAAGGTGGTTGAGATCTGCGAGCTCGTCTTTTCCAAGACCAGCCGACGGCCCGTTCGCTGGGTTCTTTGCGTGCCGAACAGTTCGCCGGTCAAGACCGTGAAAGATCTCGAAGGAAAGCGGATCGCCACGGAGGCCGTCGGGCTGACCAAAGCTTTTTTGGCGCGGCACGGCGTCAATGCGCGTGTCGAATTCTCGTGGGGCGCAACCGAAGTCAAGCCGCCGCGGCTGGCCGACGCGATTGTCGAGGTTACGGAGACCGGCAGCTCGCTCAAGGCCAACGACTTGCGAATCCTCGAGGAGGTGCTGCAAAGCACCACGCGTCTGGTCGCCAATCAGAACGCTTACCGCGACCCGTGGGTCAAGAGCAAGCTCGACAACATCGCGCTCATGCTGCGATCGTGCCTGGCCGCCGAGGGGAAAGTCGGCGTGATGATGAACGTGCAGCGCAAGGACTTGCCGAGCGTGCTGTCGAAACTGCCGGCTTTGCAGACGCCCACCGTTTCCTCGCTGTCGGATCCCGATTGGGTGGCGGTTAACACGATCATCGACGAGTCGGTGGTGCGCACGATGATGCCGGAATTGCGCGCGTCCGGTGCGCGGGGCATCGTCGAATACGCGATTAACAAGATCATCGACTGACGATGCCGGTTGACAAGTCCGACCGCCGCATTCGGGAGATGTTCGGCGAGATCTCCGGCCGGTACGATTTCCTGAACCACTTTCTTTCGGCCGGCACCGATTACTACTGGCGCTGGCGGTGCGCGCGCGCCGCGCCGGTGTCGGGGGAGTTGCCGATCCTCGACGTCTGCACGGGGACGGGAGATCTCGCCGTTGCCTTTTGGTGGCGGGCCGGGGGAAAGGTGCGCGTCGTCGGGGCCGACTTCACTCATGAAATGCTGACGCTTGCCAACCGGAAGGTCGAATCACTGCCCCACGGGGCGGTCGAATTCGTCGAGGCTGACGCGCAGCGACTGCCGTTTGCCGACGACCAGTTTCAGATCGTTTCGGTCGCATTCGGCCTGCGCAACGTGGCCGACACTGCGCAGGGGCTGCGCGAAATGGCCCGCGTCTGCGCTCCGGGCGGGAGCGTGGTCGTGCTCGAATTTTCGCTCCCGCGAAATCGGCTGATCGGCGGCTTGTACGGCTGGTATTTTCGCAACGTGCTGCCGCGGCTCGGACAGTTCATTTCGCGCAACCGGCAAGCGGCCTATAGCTATTTGCCCGATTCGGTCTCCGAATTTCCCAGCGGCGAGCGACTGGCAGATATGATGAACGCGTGCGGCCTCGAGCGCGCGACCTGGCGGCCGCTGACATTCGGGCTGGCGACTGTGTACGTAGGCAAGAAACCCGAGCGGCCGGTGTAAACCGGCCGAGAGTTCTGTTTTCCGGGGGCTGACAACAGTCTCCGGGGGCTGACGCCCCCGGCTCGGACGAAGACCGCGAAGCATGAATGACATCGTCGTCGGAATTACGGGAGCGAGCGGGGCCGCCTACGCGACGCGATTGCTCGACGTGTTGCTGGGCGCTAGGCAGCGCGTTCACCTTACGATCAGTCCGGCGGGAGCCCAGGTGTTGTGGACCGAACTCGGGCTGCGCTGCGAGCTGGAGAGTTTTGACCCACGCAGCTTGCAACTCAAGCAAGGCTCCGAGCGTTTGGTCTATCACCACTACCTGGATTACTCGGCCTCGATTGCCAGCGGGTCTTTCTTGACGAGCGGCATGGTGATCTGCCCGTGCTCGATGGGGACGCTCGCGGGCGTCGCCAATGGTCTCTCGAACAACCTGATTCAGCGCGCGGCCGACGTGCATCTCAAAGAGCGGCGCAAGTTGATCGTCGTGCCTCGTGAAACTCCACTGGGCAGCATTCAGCTGGAGAACATGAAACGGCTCGCCGATGCCGGCGCGGTCGTGTTGCCAGCGATGCCTGGTTTTTATCATCAGCCGAAGTCGATCCACGATCTCGTTGATTTTGTCGTTGCGAGAATTTGCGACCAGCTGGGAGTCTCCGCAGATCTGGTGCGTCGCTGGGGGACCTGAAACGCTTGGACCCTTGACAGCGGTCTGCCGATCGATTGTCATTTGTCCAAAGCAAACGCAGCACGCTGGGTCTGCGTTGCGGCTGTGCGGGAGCGTCGTGGGTCGGGGCCAGACTGTTCGTTTGCTGGTCCGATTCCAGGTCCGCGAGACGCGTTCCTGTCGTCGATGAGGAGACGATTGTTTATCTGCCTGCTGGGAAGACTTCGCCTGCCTTTTTTTGTCGCACGCCCGCCATTGCACGCCGCGTTCGCGCGGCGCCCGCCTTCACGCGCAGTTCATCAGAATTGGCGTTTGATTTCATAACGAACAGCCGGACGCTCGTCCGGGTAAACTGTGAGATAAGTTGGCTGACATCGCGTTTTGTGCCAGCGAGTAGAACCTGAAAACTTGGCCACTAGCCCGTCTCGTTAATGGTTTGTCGGAACGAGAGTTGCACTTTTGGCAGCCACGCTGCTGTACAGCTGCGGCTCTCTATCGAACTTCTGTTGATGACCGGGGAATCTCGGTCGAACGGTTAAGGGAGACCAAGGAATGATCACTCGCCCGAA
>DASPSM010000470.1:0-4373 GCA_035623955.1 Planctomycetaceae bacterium | reverse complement strand
ATCATACCACGCCACGATCGAGTTGCCGAGATCAGTTTTTGCCCTCGCTGACGCGTCGGGTTAGTGGAGGCGATCGACCAACCCGAAGCGTCAGCGAGGGCATGGAGGAGCGAGCATCCTCCGCCTCCGAACCCCGAAGGGGTGGCACTCCGCCTTGCCACCGGCGCGAGCCGGTGGGACACGGGCCCTACCAATTCAATTAAAGCCCCCGAAGGGGGCGACACTCACAGCAGGTAGCGCTCATCAAAAGCGATCCCGTTTTTCCGCAATAACGCGACCAGCTCGCTGCGAAAATCGACTCGGCGATGGTGCTTCTCTTGAGCGCGAATATAAGTCAGCAGCCGCGGCACCTGCGACTGGCTGACGGTAAAGCCCGCATACCCCTCCTGCCACGCGAATCGCGGCCCCTTGCGAAATGTTTCGTTCATCCATTTTGAGGAGTTCGCCTTGATCATTCGCAGCGTATCGGCCACGGCTCGGGAAGGGGGAAGTCGCACGAGGAGATGGACGTGATCAGCAACGCCGTCGAATTCGAGGAACTCGCCCTCTTCCTCGAGCACGATCGCGCGAATGTATTCGCGCAGACGCGGCTTCATGGCCGGAGCAATCAGCGGTCGGCGCTCCTTTGTGCTGAAGACGAGATGGTACAGCAGGTTGGTATAGGAACCCGGCATGGCCCGTTTCCTCGCGACAAAGAGTGTCGCCCCCTTCGGGGGCTTGCGCGTGGTACGCGACCAAATGTCCCACCGGCTCGCGCCGGTGGCAAGGCAGAGTGCCACCCCTTCGGGGTTCGGCCGGGTGGCTGGGGTCGGCGTCTTCGCCGCCCCCAGTTTTTCGACATAGACTGGGGGCGAACCGCGGACGGTTCGACCCCCAGCCACCCGAACGGGTATAGCATCTCGGCCGGTCGACGTACGAGTTGGATCACGCCCGGCGGATGAAATGCGCTGCGAAGCTGCGGACCTCGCGGCCGTTGAGGACGTGGAACATCCGCAGCTGCTGGATCGTCGCCTGGCTGAAGCGGCTCATCGGAATGTGGACGAGCTTGCGGCGGTACTTTCGCGCGAGGCGGCGAATTCCCGGCCCGGGCGGCGCGGCGCTCAACAGGGCGACGTGCTTCTCGCGGCTGTAGAAGCAGCCGGCGGCGATCAGCCGCTCTTCGAGGGTGTCGGTGAAATCGAAGCGGCGATCGCGCCAGATGTCGCGGATGGGACGCGGCGGAAACAGGAACATCGCGCCGCCGTAAGTCGACAGCGCGATCCCCGGCCCGACCGTCTCTTTGAGAAAATCGGTGGCGAAAAACGAGAGGGTCGATTCGTCGTGGCTCTCGGCGTGCCAGGTGATCCGCCAGGGGTAGTCGCGCGGATCGGCCGGGGCGTCGAAGAGCATGATCACGCAATCGAGGCTGCCGCGCACGGGGGGAAAGATCTTCACGTAGAGTTCGCCCGTGTGCCAGTTGCGCAAGGTCTCGCGCAGATCGAGGCCGTCCTTCAGGCTGGTGGTGAACTTCTCCGTGCGCGCCAGGTCGTTGCCCAACAGGGCCAAAGCCGCGTCTTTGACGTGCGTGCGAAAGCGCTCGATGGAGACGTCCTCCGGCGGCCAGCTGCACTGGCTGTACGGATTCCATTGCATCCGCCATCTGAGCTGCTCGGGGCGCAGCGGCCGCGGCCGCAGCTCGCATCGCCGCCAAACGACGGCCTGCCCGGGGAGTCGATTTTTCATCGCGACGACTTCGCCGTCGGGAAGGCGGGCCTGACCGAGTCCCATCTGCATGCGGGCAAACGGCGCGGGACCGGTGTCGAGATACTCGCGAGCAGTCTCGGCCACGTGCAGCGCGAACTGGTCGCCGAACACTTGTTGCGCGGCCACGACCAGCGAGTAGAGATCGGGGGTCATCCGCCGCTCGACGAGCGCCAGGTTGCGGACGTATTGAAAATAAAGCGACATCAGCTTGGGCGTCACCGCGCGGGCCAGCGACTTGAGATCGCCGCGATAGCGATCGCGGGCCGCCAGCACCAGCGACTTCACTCCGTCGATCGACAGGTTTTCGTCGTCGTCGAGATTGGCGCGGGCCTGCTCGTATGCGGCCGTCACGAAGGGCAGCTCGCCGAGGAAAAAGGCGAGCGTGGCCGCATTCACGGTGGCGATGCGCGTCGGTTCGACCGAGTCATCGTCCTCGCCGAGCGTCGACCGCTCGCGGTACGCGTCGCGGATCCAGGGCCAATCGATCAGCGAGCAAATGAACAAGATCGAAGAGTGCCGCGTCTCCAGCTCGCGCAGCCGATCGCCCATCGCAATGCAGCGCCGCAGCTGCTGCGCGCGCCGCGGCGGACCGATTGCCGGCAGCACGGCGGCCGAGAATCTCTCGAGCGACACGCGTTTGAGCGCGTACGGATCGGGCAGGACGGCCGTTTGCGGCTCGAAGCAAGCCGTCTCGCGATCGATAAACGCGCGGGGCATCTGTTCCTGCAGGGCGATCCGCAGGCCGGCGATCACCCCTTGGCACGGATCGATGGGGACGTAGCTGCACGACGGACCACCCTCTTCAGCGGAATCGTCCTCGGACGCGAGCTCGTCGTCGCGGAGGAATCTCGATTCGTCCTGCAGAACGGCCGAAATCGACGGCAACAGATCGACCGCCCGCTCGACGTCGGACTGAAACGAAGGAGGCAGCGGAACGGCCAGGCAGTCGAAGTCGGCGGCCAGCATCCTGCGACGTACCTCGATCGCATAATCGCCGCTGCCATGAATGATCGGCAGGCAGGCAATCTTCGGACTGATGCGCAGGAAGTCGGAGATCATATGGTAGGGCAGGCTGTGCCTGCCGATTCCGTTGCGATTTGGTCGTCTGCGGCAGGCACAGCCTGCCCTACGTCAAAGAACGGCTGCAGCAAAGAAAACAAGGGTGGGCCCGCGCTCGCTCCGCTCGCTTGGCCCACCCTACGGTCACTCCTCGTCCTCTTCTTCATCTTCATCGTAATCGGGATTGAGCGGATCGTCGGGCGAGAAGAAGAAGTCGCCCAGGCCCATCGGCACCGCGTTGCCACCGAGCTGGCGGGCTTTGCGTTCGGCCAGCGAGTTGAGGTCGAGGGCTTCTTCCCCCAGGCAGTTGGCGAGCGATTCCCGCCACGCCTGATCTTTCCCCAGCGGGTGCTTCGGATCCTGGGCGATCCGTTTGAGCGCGTAGCGCAGGACGTTGATGCCGTCTCGCGACGAGAAATCGAGCTTGAGCTGGTGGGAGTTCTGCAGGAATTCGACCGTCAGGTTGAGCATCTGGGCATCGGAGAAGGGAAGGTGATAGCGCAGGATGGCCAGCTCGTCTTCGCGGCTGGGATGGGAGAGCGTGAGCGTGGGCTGCAGACGGCTCTGGATATAGTCGGGAATCTCGAAGGTCGATTCGTCCTCGTTCATCGTGACCGCACAGCGAAAGTCGCGATGCGCGGGGATCAAGATGCCCGCGACGATCGATTCGACGTACCGCCGATGGTCCAAGAGCGGCGCCAGGCTGGCCCAGGACTTTTCGTTCATACGGTTGCCTTCGTCCAACAGGCAGACCCCGCCCCGAATCATCGCCGACACGAGAGGCGAGGCGTGGTACTTGATGGTCCCGTTCTCGCCCAGCACGGGCGTCACCAGCAAGTCCTCGGGGCGGGTGTCGGACGTGCATTGGTAAACGTAAAGGGGCTGCTCCCGTTCGCGGGCTGCCGCGATCGCCAGCGTCGTTTTGCCGATGCCGGGCGGCCCCAAGAGCCGCGGCGTGAGGGGCAAGTCCTTCTCGTCGACCACCAGCCAGCAAGCCAGGATCTGCTTGAGGATTTCCCGCTGTCCGATCCAGGTCCCCGGGGAGGGATCCGGCGAACCGAGATGCAAGCGGACGCCGTCGATTTCGTGAATCTGAGTCATAAGGGCGCCGAAAGGCACGAACTCCTAAGGAATGACAAGGCCCGAATGCCGCCCGGGCATTTTGGATTTGCTGTCGCGCTTTCTCAATCGCTCATGGCCGGCATCGACGGGCAAGTGGAATCGTCCTTCGGCCCGGGCTCGTCCAATCGCCGAAGGCAGACAAGGCACATATCGTCGCGCTGCGGCCGCGTGCCGCAGAACTGATCGACCTCGGTCACGATGGCCTTGGTCAAGTCCTCGGCCGATCCGCTAATGGAAGCCACTAACTTTTCCAGGCGAGCACGGCCAAACAGCTCGTTGGCGGCATTCATCGATTCCGTGATGCCGTCGGTGTAAACGACGACGCTTGTGCCCGGTTCCAGAGAGATTGTGATCTCCCGGTACTCGTGCTCGGGGTTGACTCCCAGCGGCATGCCCGATTCCTTTCGGCCGACCGAATTGGCCTGGCCGTCCGGCGTGCGGACGATCGG
>DASPSM010000453.1:0-2794 GCA_035623955.1 Planctomycetaceae bacterium | reverse complement strand
TCAGACGCGCCTCCAGATCGATCCTCACAGGATCCGGTCGCGAGCGCGGGCGTTCACCATCATCGACGCCACCCCCACAAGCCGACCGCACCCGTCGACGCAACGGACGCGCGGGCGAGCGACTCTCATCCCGGCGATCCGGTAGCGTTGAGGGCTGAGCATAAAGACGCGGGTCACGCCGGAGATTTCGGCGATCATACGGATGCCGTGCGCCACGACGTGCAACACGATCTGCCCCCGGTCGATCATCAGGTGAAAGCGGTCCCGCAAGAGATCCCGCACGATCCCAAGCACGAGGCCGACGCGGCACTCGACAGCCTGTTGGCCGCGCCGGTCGCCTCGAGCGCGCCACACCACGACGACAAGGCTACCCCGCTGGCGCAAACTGAGCCTCCGCCGTCCGGCGATTTCGACAAGCCTGCCCATCCGCATCACGCGAGCGAACCGTTGCTCGTTGATTCCCGCGATCCGGCCCCTGCGCTTCCAGAGAAACGAGAACACCTCAAACAATCGGCCGCGAGCGAGCCCCTTTCCGACGACTTCGGCAGCCCCGACGCGCGAAAACACGAGCATCACGAAGCGAAGGACCACGGGCCGAAAGACAGCGGGCTAAAGGACGATTTCGCGATGCCAGCGCCGGCCGCGGCGCCGGTCGATTCGCAGCCGCCAATCGATGATGCCCACGCTCACAAGCACCATCATTCGGACCGCGGTCCCGGTGATTCGCTTCCCGGCGGTGACCTGGCCGCGCCTCCCGCGGGTCAGGACACGGACGTGCTGGCTCCCAAACTCGACGCTCCCCTTCCCGATGCGGCTCACTCGAAGCCGCCCGCAGGAGACTCCGGCGCTCACCGCGCGAATGATCCGTTGCTCGACGTGGGACCGAACCTCGACGGTCCTCCGAAGGAGGCTCACCGGGATACGCCAATCAAACCCAGCGACGACAGGCCCGCGCACAAACACAATCACCCGGAAGATGGACCGCCGGTGCTGAGCGTCCCCTCGGCACATCACCACGACGCGAAATTGCCCGACGACGCGCCGAAAACCGATAGCCATCAGAGCGACGACCTTGGACCGCCCATGCGGACGGCCAACGTTAGCGACGCGCCGATCGGCGGCCCTGCGGATTCCGGCAAGTCTCTGCCTCCCAAGCCGCCGGAGACTAAAGCTCCCGCCGGCAAGGACGCGGATCTCGATGATCTGCTCAACAGCAAAGTCCCCGACCGCAAGGCTCCTGAACCGAAGCCGGCCGGGGGCTCAGCCGCTGGTGGATTTCCTGCTGGTGGATTTCCGGCTCCGCATACCACGCCCGCCGCTGCTCCGAACGATGATCCGTTTCACACGGAGCCTGCGCCTCACGGAGACGGCAAGAAGCTCGACGTCGCCCCCAAGGGGGACATTCCAAAGCTCGACGCTCCTTCCAGACTCGACACTGCTCCCAAAGCGGAACTCGCACCGAAGGTCGAGATCGCCCCGAAGCACTCGGAGCCCGTTGGAGTCTCCGAAGAAGAGATGATGCCCAGCGTTGCCGTGGCCCATCATCAGATTGAAAAGGACGAGACCGGGGCATCGGTTCGCTACAAGATTGTCGTCCGCAACAACGGCAAGAAGGCGGTGAAAGCTTTTGAAGTGGACGAGGCGATCCCCGCCGAACACGCGGTGCAAGTCACGGATCCCCCCGCGGAAACACGCGATCAGGATCTGCACTGGACGTTGCACAACGTGGCGCCGGGCGAGGAGCGAACGATCGTGGTGACGCTCGTTCCGCCCGCGCGCCCAGCCGAACATCCGCACGCGACACCCATCCCCGAGCCGACGGTCGTCGTCCAGCCGATTCCGGTCGCATCCGCCCTTCACGATGCAGCGAGCCCCGAATCGCCGCAACTCAAATTGGAACTGATCACGCCGGTCGAAGTGCACGCGGGCGAGACTTGCCGCATCGGCTTCCGCGCTACGAACCTGGGAAGCAAAGCGCCCGACCTCAAGTTGAATCTCGATTTGCCCGACCAGTTGCGTTACACCCGTGGCCAGCGGTTGCAGTACAAGATCGGCGCACTGGGCGACCACGAGTCGCGAGAAGATTATCTGACGGCGACTGCCGCAGGAACCGGCCAGGTTGAACTGCGGGCCGAGATCCTCCAGGCGGGACACTCGATTGCTTCTGCGAAGGGGAAATGCCAGGTCTCGCCGGCCGCTGCCCATCGCGGAATCCAGCAAACGGGCGGATGGGCCCCGACACAGGGCGCTGCAGTACGATTGCCCAACGGCGCCGATTGTTTGTGCTGGCCGTAAAGTTGGGTTCGCCTAACTTCCTGGATCCCAAATCGTCGCTTCGATCGTGCGTTCCACGCGCGAGTGATCGTGGAAGTAGTAGACGGCGACGACTTTGCCATCCGGCCGCTGGACCGTGCGGGGATATCCAAGATCGCGGCTGGCACCATCGCTGCGAAGAATGAAGGGCACACTCCATGAGTTGCCGCCGTCGCCGCTGAGGCGCGCCTCCATTCGGTAAGGCGCCTTGCGCACGCCGTAAATCAGGCAGATACGACCATCGTGCAGTCGCAAGAGAGCGGGTGGATTTCCTTCGCCGAGATCCGGCGCAGCTCGATTAAGGAACTGCCAGTGTTGGCCGTTGTCGCGTGAAATCCAAGCGTCAATCCACGCGTCGTTTTCTTCCGGGCGTTCTTCACGGCGACGAATCGTTGTCAGCAGATCCGAGCCCGACAGCCGCACCGTGGAAGGCATGATCGCGTAACCCGTCGGCTCCGGCCCGATCGCCGAAACGAACTGC
>DASPSM010000419.1:0-14471 GCA_035623955.1 Planctomycetaceae bacterium | reverse complement strand
GCGGCAGCCAGCGCGAGGTAGGCATAGACGAGTCCGCAGGGAAGAAATCCGGTAGCGACGCCCGCCAGAAAGACGTGCGAGGTTTTCGGGGATCGCAGCAAACCGCCGAAATGCAAAAGCGCACCGCAGGAAGTCGTTCCGCCGCGAGAAAAGCGAATCCGCGGGAGCACATTCGCGGCCGACAGGCCTTGGATGACGAGCAACACTCCGGCAAGAACGCACAGTGCGGATTGCGTCTGTCCGAACGTCGTTCCGCGGCCGACAAGCCGCAGTCCGCCATAGGCGGCGACCGTCCCCGCGCACGAATAGGTGAAAATGCGACCGAAGCTGTAGGCGAGCTGGCGCGACAGGGCTGATGTCCACGGCCGAGTTCCCAAGCCGATTGTGAGCGCAAAGGGTCCACACATTCCCAGGCAATGCGACGAACCGAGCAGCCCGCCCAGAGCAATCAGTGGAAGGTCCGTCATGCCCCAACCTCCGACAGAGTCGCGTCTCTTTCAGGGGCGGAAGTGTGGGGCGCCGGCGGCGTTTCCCGACTCAAGCCTAAGAAATCCGCGAGCGGCTGCGGGGGACCCTCAGCACCGAGGTGCCTTTCCCGCCCTACCTCCGGCCGATCGCTGCCGCTCTCAAAGCGCGTCAGCCGGAGTGATGTGCCCACTACGCAGGCGCTACTGATCACCATGCAGAGCGCAGCGGCGATGGGATTAAGCGCGCCTGTCAGCGCCAGACCTACGCCGGCGCAGTTGTAGGCGAAAGCCCAGAAGAGGTTGAAGCGAATCGTGTGCACGGTCGCACCCGCCAGGTCGAAGAGCCAGGGGATCCGCCCGAGGTCGTTGCTCATCAGGCAGACGTCGGCGGAATCGCGCGAGACATCGGTGCCGCAACCCAGAGCGATTCCGACATCGGCGAGCGCTAGCGCGGGGGCGTCGTTGATTCCATCGCCAATCATTGCCACGGGGCCAATCGCCTGCCGCATCGCGCGGATGTGTTCCAGTTTCTGCTCGGGAAGCAATCCGGCCAGAACAGCGACACTCAGCTCTCGTTCGAGTTGCCGGCCGCGCTCGAGGTGATCTCCCGTGAGCACAGCGCAATCGAGGCCGCGTCGTCGACAGTCGAGCAGGAATTCAGCCGAACCCGGCCGCAGCGTCTCGGAGAAGACAAACAGCCCCTGAGCCAGGCCCTCCCATCCGATGAGAACGACGGGAGAGCCGGCATTGATCGCTTTTTCGCAGGCCTCGCGGAACGACGCAGGCAGGCGTAGTCCGGCACTTTCGAGAAATTGAAGACTCCCTAAATAGATGGTGCGGTTTTCTCCCGCCAATTGCGCGGTAACACCTTGTCCCACGGTGCTCTTGGCAGCGGCAGGGACAGATTGGTGGCAGCTGGGTGCCAACTCGGCAATCGCCCTCGAAAACGCGTGGGTCGACGTCGAAGCCGCCGCGGCCGCCAGATTCAAAATCTCGGTTGCTCGCTGCGACTCGACCGGCACGAATTGCACGACACGCGGCTCGCCCGTGGTGAGCGTGCCCGTCTTGTCGATTCGAACGGCTCTAATCGCCGACAGGCGCTCGAGGAATTCGCCTCCCTTGAGCACAATTTGCTTTTCGGCCGCGCGCCCCAGCGCCGCCCAAACGGCCATCGGCGTCGCCAGCGCAAGTGAGCAGGGGCAGGCGATCAGCGTGACCGAAAGTGCCACCAGGATGCCGCGATCTAACCCATGCCGCCACGTATGCCAGCCAAATGCAGCCAGCGCCGTAGCGGCGATGATCGGAAAGAACAATGTTGACGCGCGCTCCGCCAGCCGCTCATAGCGGCCTTTGGAGTTTCGGGCAGCGTGAACAGCGGCGATTAGTCGGGAAATCGTGCCGGCTGAAGGAGCGGCGGTCAGCTTCATCACGACGGCCCCGTCGAGATTGAGCGTGCCGCCGCAGACCGTGTCCCTTAGCGATCGACTCACGGGCCAGCTTTCGCCCGTGACAAGTTGCTGGTCGACCGATGTGCTCCCCTGAATAATCCGTCCGTCGGAGGGAAATCGCTCGCCAGGCAGCACACGGACTGTTTCGCTGCCATCCAGGTCGGCGAGCGGAATAATCGTCTCTTGGCAGTTGCGCAGCACGCGCGCGGAACGCGGCAGAAAGTGTTCCAGGGCGTCGAGCGCGTGGGTCGCCCGCATCCGGCCGGTCGCCTCCAGCCAGCGGCCGGCCATCACCAACACGAGAATCGCGCAGCCGACCTCAAAGTAGATCGGTCCGTCGCCGCGAAAGACCGAGATCGCCGAATACCCGTACGCCGCCAGGACCCCCGCGAGCAGCAGAAAGTCGGTCGAAAGCGTTCGGCGCTTGGCGGCCTCGATTGCGTTCTCAACGAGCGGCTGACCCAAGAGAAACAGCACAGGGAGCGCAAAAAGCATCGTGAGATAGCGCAGCAGCGATGTCACGATCTCAGAAAATTCAGTCTGCTCCTGTGGCCCGTAGACGTCGCTTGACCAAAGGGCCATCGTGAACATCATCACGTTCATGGCGAAAAAGCCGGCGAAACCGAGCTTCACCAGCGTCCAGCGGATGGCGCCGGCCTCGCCAGTTTCGTTGGTCACGGCGGCCGCGATCCGACAGCCGACGCAGCAATAGTGGGGGACCTTTCCGCCTATTGCAGTCGTCGACGCGTCGGTTTCGTCTTTTCGCCGCTGCGCCGTGGCGCGTCGCCAAAGAGGCCGTCCGAGCGGAAGCCCGCAGTAGTCGCAGGTCTCCGTCTCTGTGTGCGACGGACGGCTCATGGAGGCGTGACCAGTTCGCGCTGAACAATCGGAAAGAAGTAACGCACGAGGTAAAAGGCGGCGAAGCACCAGAAGAGCAGCCAAATCACCCGCACGATCCAGGGGATTGAGTTTCCCGTGTAGTAGTGCCAGCGATGCTCTTCTTCGGGCGTGGTTTGCTCAAGTCGCGACATTCGTCAACCCTTTCCGCACGGCGACCGAAGGATCGCGTTTGCCCGCAGTCGAAATTCTGCGCTCCCCTGTGGAGGGCGGAGGTTCTGCCGAGGCCTCGTCGATCAGGCGCTCCGTGGCGAGCATCCGTTCCTTGGCCGCCTCGACGTCGTGGAAGGTGCCTCGCAGTGCGGCCCAGATAAACAGGCACACAAAACCGAGCGTCGCCAGCAGATAGTTCACGACTGGCGTGAGCGCGAAACGCCCCTCGAAATTCCCGCGGCTGAGATGGATCAGCTCCAGAAATTTGAGGCCAAATCCCAACGCGCAGGGAACGAAGATCACGATCGCAAAAATCCAGACCACCAGCGTTCGGCGGCGCGCGGCTGCGGACGGCTTCATTTCGACGCCTCCAATTTGATGTCCTTCAGCGGCGAAGGCTCGTAGGTCTCGTAAAGCGGGTATTGCTCCAGCCACGAGCCCAGCCACTGCACATAAGTCATCAGTGCCAGTCCCTTCTTCGTCGGCTTGTCCGGGGCGCCGTCGAACAGCCACGGATACTCGGGCATCGGCGAACCGGCCGAGACGTCGGTCGGCTTGAAGAAGTGAACGGCGTGCCAGTCGTTGGAGCGTCGGCCCCCTTCGCGGCACAGGTCGGGGCCGACGCGCCGTGTTCCAAACATCACGGGGCGCTGCAGCTCATTCTGGTACTCCCACGAGTGGGAGACCGGTCCCCAGCGACGCTCCTCATTCGAGACGGGGCGGATGAACTGACTGTGGCAGTGCCAACAGCCCTCGCCCACGTACACTTTGCGACCAATCCTCAGGGCGTCGGCGCATTGTTGGTTCCACCAGGCTTCTTTCATCTTCTCATCAGTCGGCGGCGTCCCGAATGCCGCGACGAACGGGCCAGGAAAGCGGTCTGCGAGGTCTTCGAATTGGTAGCGCAGGTTACCGCTGACGAGCTGTTCGGCTGTCTGCTCGGGCAAGTGGCGGTACATCAAGGCGGGCACCATCGCGTTCGATAAAAACGCGAGGCCGAAAAAGACGAGTCCTGCGACAAAAATGACGCCCGATTTACTCTCAAACATCGATCCGATCTCGCTTCGAAATGTTGCCCACGTTGCTTAACGCGACACCGGTTACGTCTCGGCGCGAACCGGCGCGACCGTGCGCGAAAGCTGCCAGGTCTTATAGATGTTGAACAGGAACACCAGGACGCCGGCGAACATCGCTATGCCGGCCCAGGCCCGAACGACCCAGAACGGATAGAGCACGTCGATCGACGCCTGCCACGGATAGAGAGCCGACCAAAATGCCCCCTGGAACAATCCGCCCAGGATGAGATCCACGGACATCACGAGGATTCCGCCGGCCGACAGCCAGAAGTGCCATTCCAAGAGTTCGCGGCTGTACCACTCGGTCTTCAGGATTCGCGGGAACAAGTAGACCATCATTCCCTGAATCCACATGCTGAACACGCCGAACATCACGAGGTGCGCATGTCCAACGACCCAGTCGGTGAAGTGGATCAGCGCCTGGAACGTAAGCGTCACCTGCAGGGCGCATTGGAAGCACGTGAGGAAGTAGTAGATCATCCCCGTGTAGAACCAGCGGATCGGCATGTTGGTCGCGAGGGCCGACGCGTTTCCCTTGATCGTCATGAAGAAGTTGACGATCACGGTGGCGACAACCAGCTCGACCGCGATGGTGGAGACAACTGCCCCGTATTGCAGAAACATGGGGATCGGCGTGTAGAGGAAGTGGTGGATCCCTTGCAGCGGATAGAAAAAGGCGAGTCCCCAAAAGCCGACGAGCGACAGGCCGTGGCTCCACATCGGCTTCTTGAGCATGATCGGCACGAAGTAGTACATCAGGCCCCAGCCCAGCGGAGTCACGAATAGTCCCACCAGGTCGTGGATGAACAGCCCGCCCACCGCCCCCGCGCTTGTGCCGCTGACGAAATACTGCGGCATGAAGTTGCCCATCGCGTACGTGAGAAATGTCCACACAAACGCAGCCATGAAGTACCAAAGGCTTGCGTAAAGGGGGCCCGTCGCCTTGGCGATCGGGGCCATGAAATTGATGGCGACGAGGAGCAGGCCCAACAACGCGACGGGATCGATCCAGACGGGCGTCTCGCCCCATTCGATTCCCTGGGCCTCGCCAAACAGGATGCCCACCGCGGTTGAGAGCACGACCCCCTGCCAGGCGGCAAAGATGAAATAGGAGAGCGACCGGTTGAGAACCGGCCGCAGCGTCAGGCGCGGCACGGCCCAATGGAGGCAGCCTAAGAACCCGTTGGCGAGAAAGCCGTACGCGACCGCATTCGTGTGGACCATCCGCCAACGGCCCGGCGAAAAGATCTCGATCCCGCGCAATGGGTTGTGACTGATCAGCTGGAACGCCATCAGAAATCCACCGAGCATCGAGATGATGAGATAGCCCAGCGCCGCAAGGAAGTACCACGCCACGAGCCGTTGGTCGACAAGCTCGCTATGACGAGGGACGGCGCGTTCCGCCTGAGACGAATCAAATGGTCCCGAAATGGCCGTCATGAGACCTCCGTTGGGCGCCGGTAGGGAATGTATTCACCCAGGGGATACAGCAGGGCCATGGTCCATCCGAATACGAGGTGCGTCGCCGCGGCGACCCAGGGTGGAAGCAGCTTGGGGTCGGTGATCCAGTGGCCGCCGAACAGCATCGGCTGCAGCCACGAGAGAACGGCGTAGAAGTTAAACAGCCAGAGCGCGAACGAAAGAATCGAGGCGAAGATCAAGCGGCCGATGATCGAATAGCGAGAGCCAACGCGCGTCAGGACCAAATAGAACGGAATCCCCAAGACCATCCCTGTAAACAGGTAGAGGCAGCAGCCGATCGCCAGGATCACGCCATCGTCGAGCGCGTAATGCCCGGGCTGCTCTGTCAGCTTCAGGGCGGTTTCGCCCAGCGGAAAAGTCAAGTAGACACGAATCAACTCGAGCGCATTTTTGCCGGCGATCGGGGCGCCGATAACGTTCACCAGCAGACTGACCATCGCGGCAAAAATGCCGAGCAGGCAACCGGTCGTAGCGTAATAGGCGGCGTAGTAGCCCTGCGCCTGCCAATGTGGTGGCGCCAGCGAGCCCAACTGATCCTCGATCGCACTCACGCGGATCTTCAGCTCGTCGAGCTCGCGCCGTTTTTGGTCGACGTCCATGGAATTCCCGATTTTCGGATGCACTCCCAACCGCGACCTGGACCCTCAACTTCCCGATTTTGCGCTTGTTGCCGCGCCGCCGTTCGCTGACGCGGTCACTGGTTGCGGAATTGGTCCAGCCGGTGGAATCTCTTTCTCGCGTCGGCGGTTGGAGACATAGAACACATAGGAAACCAGATCCCAGATGGTTTCTGGTTCCTTGGACAGCGCACTCGCGAAGCCCGGCATCGGCGTTCCATTGATCCCCGAATGCACTCGCCGATAGACGTCGATCGGCTCGGGCCCGCCGTGCAGTAGACCGGACGTGAGGTCGGCGGCGCGGGTCTGGAACCCCCAGGAATCGACAAAATTGTTATCCCGTGTTTGTCCGCGACCGTCTTCGCCGTGGCACTTCGAGCAACCCTTGGTCAAAAACGCCTGACGGCCGCGCTTCACGTTTTCGACGCCGAACACGGGCATTGGAGTCAGGGCCTGCACTTCACCGCTCTCGGCCGTCTTCCACCGCTGCAGGACGCTTGCCGTCGCCTCGGCCGGAAAACCTGCTGCGATTTCATTCGAGGAATCCGCTTCAATCGCCAGCTCGGACTCCAGCTCGCCCCGATGCGTCAGGACGAGCACATAGTCGACGAGAGCCTCAATGTCCGCGTCGGGCAAAAGCCGAAATGAGGGCATCGAAGTTCCGGGGATGCCGCGGCGGACAGTGCGCAGCAGATCGGCGCGTCGGGGACGCGAACCATACGGACGCGTTGTGAATTTGAAAATCCCCTTGCGATAGTCGCGAGGCCGCGGTCGCATGAACTTCGCGACCGGCCCGTTGCCGTCGCCCGTCACTCCATGACAGCGCACGCAGTTTTCCATGTAGAGGGCCTGGCCCGCCTTGACGTGCTCGGACTCCATCTTCTGGTCCCCGAGCATTTTGGGACCGGCGGCCGTTCCACAGTTTTCATCAAGGATCGCCACGACGCGACTTTGTAACTCGGGCGACAACTTCTTGACGGCGTCGCTGGAGACGAATTCCGGTTCGGGCGCGCGTGTGCAACCAGCGACGCCAATCACAACCGCCCCGGCCCCCGCTGCCAGCCAAAGTGGCCATCTCGGGCGGAGTGTCCGCGCGCGGAATTGAGAGAAAGTCATGGAGAAAATCGAAGCCTCCCAGCCAAGACGCCGCCGGACAAGACGTTCCCGGCAAGTTGTCGCACGCTGTTTGCGAATCACATGCCATCCGGCATTAGGAGGGACGATTGTGAGTCCTCCCGATCGAAAGCACCGCGGATACGCATTTTTTCGTATTCCGCCGGTTCCGGATGTGATCGGTTTCGCACACCGGGTGTGCGGAATCGCGCGGGCGTTCGCTGTTCGCTGGTCGAGGATTCAGCCGGCCCGATCGCGAATAGAGGCGCATCCGGGGCGAAAGGCTGCGAGAAATGGCGCGTTCGGTCAAAGTTGAGCGTGCACGGTCACCAAAGCGTGCCTCGGACCGCTCAGTTAGCCGCCATTGGTATGCGACTTGTTCTTTGCCGTAATCCAATTGCAGATGCCGTGTCGGTCTTCGTGTCGCAAAGCGCCGTTTCTGTGGAACAGCTCTTAAAATCGAAGGGACAGTCACGACAGGCCGTGTCTCGAGCCTTCGTGAACCTTCTCTTGGACGCGATGTTGACGCTGAACATGGTCGTTCTCGTCATGTCGTCCTCGATTCTCCGTTTCGTGTTTCCGCGGCCCACAATGAGCAAGGGCTGGCGACTTTGGGGACTTGACTATGACGCCTGGTCGGATTTTCAGTTTGTAACGTTCTGCGTCATCCTGCTGGGCGTGGTGATCCACCTGATGCTGCACTGGAATTGGGTCTGCTGCATCATAGCGACGCGGGTCTTCAAACTGAAAGGGGCCGCGGGACGCCCTGACGAAGGGTCCCAGACTCTCTACGGGGTCGCCACGCTGATCGCCGTTCTGACGATCACCGGTGCCATCCTGGTCGCGGCCAACCTCTCGATCCGCAGCCCTTAGGGCGCGGCCGTCCTCCGCAAGCTGTGCGTCGAAATCGTGCCGGACAGTCGCACAACCCCAGCGTCGGCCGAACCGATCTATCGCTCTCGGCCGGTCTCCGGCGCGACCCTGGGGGAAGCGGGCGAAATACCTGCCGGGCCACACCGCGACTGCGGCCCTCTCTTACTTTTTGATGTTCATAAATCCTTGGGCGCTTCTGCCCTATCCTTCGCTCGAATTTCTTGTGGCTGTGAAAGAGTTCGGGTAGCTTGAACTTTTGCCAATTTTCTTTTCTGGAACCGCGAAACAGGTCTTCGCGTGCGGCTGACGCTGCTCCTTGCCGTTGTTCTCGCTCGATTTGTCGCTGCCCAGGCAGTGGCCGGGCCCGGCACGATGGAGCAGCGCGAGGCGTTCTTCGAGTCGAATATCCGGCCTGTCCTGGTGGCCAGGTGCATCAAGTGCCACGGGGGAGAAAAAACAAGCAACTCCCTGAGCGTCATCAGCCGCGACACCCTCGTCAAAGGTGGTGACTCTGGGCCGGCTATTGTCCCCGGTCAGCCACAGCAGAGCCTGCTGATCCAGGTGATCCGCTATCAGTCCGACGACGTCAAGATGCCCCCCGACAAGAAGCTTCCCGACCGCGTGATTGCGGACTTTGAACAATGGATCCGCGAGGGCGCGGTTTGGCCGACGGCAAAAAAGCGAATCGCAGCGGCGCCATCAACAAAAGAACCGCACTGGGCGTTTCGGCCCGTGCGAAAGATCGTGCCCCCGGATGATCCCAGCGGCTGGTCGGCGACTCCCATCGATCGGTTCGTTCGCGCGGCGTTGCAACGGCACCGTTTGAACCCGACCGTTGCGGCCGACAAGCGGACGCTCTTGCGCCGAATGTACTTCGACCTGATCGGACTCCCTCCGACGCTCCAGGATGTCGAGAACTTTCAGAGGAACGAAGGCCCGGATGCCGTAGCACGAGTCGTCGAGCGGCTCTTGGCTTCTCCGCTCTACGGCGAGCGATGGGGACGGCACTGGATGGACCTGGTTCGCTACGCGGACACCGCGGGGGACAATGCCGACTATCCGGTTCCCGAGGCACATCTCTATCGCGACTACATCATCGACTCGTTCAACTCGGATAAGCCATACGACCAGTTCGTTCGCGAGCAGATTGCCGGAGACCTGTTAGCAAAGCGCGATCCATCGGAAAAATACGCGGAAAAAATCATCGCAACCGGGTTTCTCGCGCAGTCTCGCCGCTACGCGGTTTCGCCGTACGAAGTTTGGCACCTGACGCTGGAAGACACGATTGAAACGGTGGGCAGGACCTACCTGGCCATGACGCTGCGCTGTGCGCGGTGTCACGACCACAAGGTCGACCCGATTCCGACACGCGACTACTACCGGCTCTACGGGATCTTCAACAGCACACAATATCCTTATCCGGGATCGGAATTCTTCGCCCTGTTTCGACTCAACCGGAAGGCGTTCGTTCCCCTCGTTCCCCGGGCCGAGGCGGACGCCATTGTGCGGGCATTCGAGTCCGAGGTCGGTCAGCTCAAGGTTGCCATCGAAAACCTGGACAAGGCAAACCACACGGACTTTTCTGCCCACGCGAAGCTGGCGAGGCTGCAACAACAACTGGTGGACATGCAGCGCCTCGGGTCGCCGCCGGCACTGCCCGTCGCCTACTCGGTCTGCGAGGGGCAAATCGCCGATGCCAACATTCACCTGCACGGCGAGCCGGAGCAATTGGGGGAGAAAGTGCCCCGAGGCGCGCCACATTTCCTTCCCGGTTTGGAGGCGCCTGCTCCCGGCCCGGGAGAAAGCGGGCGGCTGCAGCTGGCCGATTGGCTTGCCTCGCCGCGGAACCCGCTAACCGCACGGGTGATGGTCAACCGCATTTGGCAATACCATTTCGGACGCGGCCTCGTCGAAACGTCGTCGTACTTCGGACTCCGGGGGAGCCCGCCCACGCACTCTGAACTGCTCGACTGGCTGGCAGCTTCATTCATCGAACATGGCTGGTCGGTTAAATGGCTGCACCGCCTGATCCTCGCGTCCAAGACGTATCAACTGGCTTCGACCGCCGATGCTGCTCGCGAGGCCATCGACGCGCAGAATCTCTGGTGTTGGCGGTTCCAGCGGCAGCGGCTCGACGCTGAGTCGATTCGCGACGCGATGCTCTGTGTCAGTGGAACCCTCGATCTCTGTCACCCAAGGCCTTATCCGTTTCCGGAAGTCGCCAGTTGGCGGTACACGCAGCACCATCCCTTCATCGGGAACGAGCGGAGCCGTCATCGCAGTGTCTATCTGTTGACGCACCGGCTGCGTCGGGACGCCTTCTTGGGGACATTCGATGAGCCCGACGCGACGACCGGCACCGACGTGCGCGTCAGTTCGACGGTTCCTCAGCAAGCTTTGTTCTTGATGAACAGCGACGCGATGCGCGACATCGCCGGAGACTTTGCGCATCGACTGTGCGCCGCATCGCCCGATGCGACCGCGCGAATCGAGCTGGCGCACGAGCTGGCATATTCGCGCCGCGCTCTTCCCGCTGAAATCAAAAAGGCGCGAGCTTATCTGGAGCGGTATAATCAACAGGCTGTCGAAGCGGGGCTGGAACCCCCGGAGGCGGAAGCGCAAGCCTGGCTGAGTTACGCCCGCACGCTGCTGGCGTCGCACGAGTTCTTTTATGTCGAGTGAGTGGACTGACCCAGCTCTTCCCGTCTGGTCGCAAGAGCATCTCGTAAACAGACCGCCGCGCACGGGAAGGCGCCAATTCCTGACGCGGGCTGGTTGCGGCCTTGCCGCCATTGCCGGCGGCGCTGGAATTTACACCTGGTTAAACCAGGCCGCCCAGATCAACGGCGGAGGTCCCGTCGTTCCGCCTCGGGCGAGTCGCGCCGGTCGGGCCAAACAGCTGATCATGGTTTTCCTCACGGGAGGAATGTCGCACGTCGACACCTTCGACCCCAAACCCAAGCTGTCGGCGAACGACAGCAAGATTGTCACGGACGTGCTGCCGATTCCGTCGCTTAAGACGTTTCGCCTGATGGGGTCGCCGTTTGAGTTCTCTCAGCACGGTGAATCGGGAATCTGGATCAGCGATCTTTTTCCGCAGCTTTCGACCGTCGCCGACGAGCTGTGCGTCCTGCGCAGCATGTATTCCACGACGCCGCAGCACGTGCAGTCAGTCCTGATGATGCACAATGGCTCGGAACGCGTTCCCTTGCCGAGCATCGGGTCGTGGCTGAGCTACGGTTTGGGGCCTCTGAACCCCAACTTGCCGTCATACTTCGTGTTCTGTGGCGACGATCCCTACGGCGGAGCGCAGGTCTGGGACAGCAATTTTCTCCCGCCGGTGCATCAGGGGGTGCGGCTCTATCCGGGAAGCAATCCGATCCCCAATTTGGCGTCGACCGCTGCGAACCTTTCGTTGCACGATCTCGAGCGGCAAATGCTCCATGACGCGAACGAGCTGTTCGCATCGGCGCGGCCGGGCGATCTCAATCTGCAGGCGCGAGAGAAAAGCTTCGACACCGCGCGGGAACTCATGCGTATTGCGCCGGAGCTCTTTCAGCTCGCGGAAGAGACCGAGGAGACACTGAGGCTGTACGGCGTCGGAGAGAGCGACAACAGGTCATTCGGCTGGCAATGCCTGATGGCGCGGCGCCTGATCGAAGCCGGAGTCCGGACGGTGGAGCTGATCGACAGCGGAACCGATTCGGACGCCAATTGGGATTCTCACTACGGCATTATGAAGCACGTGCCGCGAGCGCGCGCCGTCGATCAGCCGCTGGCCGCTCTCATCAAGGATCTCAAGCGCCGATCGTTGCTCGACGAGACGCTGATCGCGATCTGCACGGAGTTCGGCCGGACGCCTTGGGAGGAGAACACCAAGGGGCGCGGACACTGGTCGGATGGGTTTACCTGCCTCCTCGTAGGCGGAGGTGTGAAAGGCGGGGTGGTTTACGGGGAAACGGACGAGTTTGGCTATCGGGTCGTCTCCGAAAAAATGCATGTCCGCGACTACCATGCGACCATCCTGCAATTGCTCGGAATCGACCATCGCCGACTCACGTATCGTTACGCTGGACGCGATTTTCGTCTCACTGACATCGGGGGCCGCATCCCGCGCGAAATCTTGCTGTAGATCATGCGTGCGGCCCGCGAAAGAAGGGTTCCGACTTCAGTCCTTTGAACACTCTTGACGCGTGCTGCACGCGTCGCCGCGTCCGCCAAGGAGAACGTTGAGTGTCCGGCAAGCTGTTTCGTTTCGGTCGGACTGCCGACGTTCCTCCCTCCGCGACGAGCGGCTCGCGGCTGAAGTTTGCCTTCTTTTGCGCGGCACTGACTCTTGCGACGGGCGCCGTGCTGACGATCGGCGGCCTGGCGGCCCGGCGGGCCATTCGATACTTCCGCCAAACTGGAACGGCGGTCGCGGCTGAAAGTTCTCTTGGGCCTGGCGAGGGGTATATCCGACGCTTCAAATCACATGCGCCGCGCCGAACCACAACGTCACTGGCACTGGCGGAGGGAATCGCGACGCGCCCATCGTCGGCAATCGCGCCGTCGGGCAACGTCGCGATCGCACAGCAGGATTGGTCCGAATTCCGCGGGCCAGGAGGTCAGGGACATTCCCAAGCCACCGGCCTTCCGCTCCATTGGAGCCAGACCGAGAACGTGACTTGGAAAACGCCCATTCCGGGCAAAGGCTGGTCCTCGCCCGTCACGTGCGGCGATCGTATCTTTCTGACGGCTGCCATCGATATCGGGCAAACCCACGAGCTGCACGCCCTGGGTTTGGACGCCGCGTCCGGCGATATCGAATGGGACGCCACCGTTTTCGACCACCTCGACCCTGCCCTCACCAGCCTGCACGCCAAGAATTCGTACGCCACGCCCACTCCGGTGGTCGATGGGGATCGAATCTATGTCCACTTTGGTCCGCACGGGACCGCGTGCTTGACGCTTGAGGGGGAAACCGTCTGGAAGACTCGCGAGCTGAGGTACGAGCCCTCGGCGGGAGGGGCGGGTTCGCCGGTTCTTGTCAACGGCGTGCTCGTCATCAGTTGCGACGGAACCGACAAGCAATTTGTTGTCGGCCTCGACGCGGCGACAGGCAAAGTCCGCTGGAAGACTAGCCGGCAGCCCGCCCGTGACGAACAGCGACAGTCATTCTCGACACCGTTGGTGATCGAAGTCGGCGGCAAGAAACAGGTCGTCAGCCCCGGGGCTTCGGACGTGAACGCCTACGATCCGGACACAGGCGCCGATCTCTGGAACGCGTATTACGGCGGATTCTCCACCGTCAGCCGCCCCGTGTTTGGAAATGGGACGGTCTATGTCGTGGCCGGCCATCCGCTGTTGATGGCGATCCACCCGGACGGACATGGCGATGTCACAAAGTCGCACGTCGTCTGGACGCAGAGTCGGTCGATTCCGAAATGCCCGTCCCCCTTGCTGGTCGAGGACAGCCTGTATCTCGTCGAGGATAACGGGATCGCGACCTGCCTCGATGCGCGAACCGGGAAGCCTCGCTGGATGCGCCGAATCGGGGGAACGTACGCGGCATCGCCGCTGTTCGCGTCGGGCAAAATCTACGTCCTCGGTGAAGAAGGCGACACGGTGATTTTTGATGCGGATCCCAAGCAGTACAGACAGGTCGCCAGGAACAAACTGGGGGAGCAATGCCTCGCGACACCGGCCGTCATCGATCATGCTTTGTTGATCCGCACGCGGACCGCGCTTTACCGCATTGAAAATCGCTGAATTTCCGGTCGGCGGTGCGTGTTCATCGGAGCGGCCCGAAACGAATCGCGGAATTGACACGGTAGCCGAATGAGTCGTGCCAAACGCTGGTCAAGAATCGGTCCCATGCTGTTCATGCTGGCATGGGTTTCGGTGACGTTGTGCATGTTTTCTGCGCTGGGCTATTTCGTCGGCAGGAATACGCCGGCTGAACTGCGATTTTTGGAGCCTCGACGGGCACCGACCATGGACGAGGCGATCATCACGTATCCGGTTGAATATTCCTTGCGCTCACAAGAGAAAAACGACGCGATCTTCGTGGGCGACAGCACCTGCCGCAGTGGAATCGATCCTGCCGAGTTCGAACGCTTGACCGGTCTGCGGGCGTACAACCTCGGAAGTCAAGGCAAGGCGGGGCCAATGGCCTATACGCTGACGGCCATGGCCTACTTATCCAAGCATCCGGCGCCCCGGGTCGTCGTCTATTGCATTTCACCGGTCGTTTTTGACTTTGGCCACACGCGTGACGACAGCATGCGGGATCGCCTTCTGGCAAATTATGGGCCCGAGGTCCCAGGGCTGTTTCCCTGGACCCAAAGCATTCTTTACTTCATC
>DASPSM010000407.1:0-5000 GCA_035623955.1 Planctomycetaceae bacterium | reverse complement strand
CGAACGCACCTGGCGGATGCCACGCCGCTCACCCTCGGGCAAGAGGCGAGCGGTTGGGCCCGCCAAATCGGGCTCTCGGTCGAACGGGCGGAACGAGCGCTGGCGAGTGTGCTGGAATTGTCCGCCGGCGGCACCGCTGTGGGGACCGGCCTCAACACACACCCCGACTTCGGCCGACTCGTCGCGGCGACCTTGGCAAAAGAGACCGGCATCCCGTTCGTCGAGGCCGCGAACCATTTCGAAGCCATGGCCCAGCGCGACGGCCTGGTCGAGTGTCATGCCGAACTCAAAACGATCGCCGTCACGCTGTTCAACGTTGCCAACAATATTCGTTGGTTGTCATCGGGCCCGCGTTGCGGTTTCTATGAGATCAAGCTTCCCGATCGCCAGCCGGGCAGCTCGATCATGCCAGGGAAGGTCAACCCGGTGATGTGCGAAAGCATGATGCAAGTCGCGGCCCGTGTGATCGGCAACGACCAGACCATCACACTGGGCGGGGCGTCGGGCGGGCAATTTCAGTTGAACATCATGATGCCCCTGATGGGCGTGGTCACGCTCGACAGCGTGAACCTGCTGGCCAACTCGACCCTGGCGTTCATCGAATTCTGTGCTCGCGACATGGAGGCCAATCCTGAGGCTTGCGAAGCGTCGGTCGAAGAGAGCCTGTCGATGGTCACGAGCCTCAATCCGCTGATCGGGTACGAAAAGGCGGCCGAACTGGCGAAGGAGGCTTTTCGCACCGGCAAAACAATCCGCCAACTCTGTGAGGAGCAGAAGATCCTGCCCGAAAGCACCCTCAACAAGGCGCTCGATCCGATGCGGATGACCAAGCCGGATGAATAGGGAGCTTTCCGTGGGGATCTGCGAACGCGAGCGCACGCTCGACCGCCGCCGATTTTTGCAACGCGCCTTAGCCGCCGGGACGGCAATCCCCGCGGCGCACTTGCTTTCTCGACCGCTGGCCGCGGCGACGCGTGCAAAGAGCCCGAACGAGCGGCTCGATCTGGCCGTGATCGGCCTGGGGCCGCGGGGCTTGGACAACCTTCGCGAAGTCTCGTCTCAAAACATCGTGGCGCTCTGCGACGTCGATGCGACGCGGCTCGGTGCGACGACGGCGAGGCATCCCGATGCCCGGCGATTTGACGACTTCCGCCGCGTGCTCGACCTCAAAGGACTCGACGGCGTGGTCGTCGCGACACCCGATCACAATCACGCGGTGGTCGTCGTGAGCGCGCTCAAACGCGGGCTCCCCGTTTACAGCGAGAAGCCCCTCACGAAGACAGTTCACGAGTTGCGGATCCTGCTGGCAGCGGCACAGGCCGCCAAGGTGCCCACACAAACGGGCAACCAGATTCATGCTGCCTCGAACTATCGTCGGGCGGTCGACATCGTACGCTCGGGCGTGTTGGGGCCGGTCAGCCGCGTGTACATCTGGCAAAAGACCAGCGTCAAGGCGATGAAATCGACGAAGAACGCGCCGGTTCCGCCGGGACTGAACTACGAGTTGTGGCTGGGGCCCGTGGCGTATCGCCCCTTCGACCCGGCTTTTTATCATTTCGACTGGCGCTACTGGTGGGATTTTGGCGGCGGGCATCTGGCCGACTTCTGCTGCCATTACATGGACGTTCCCTTCTGGTCGCTCGATCTCAAATACCCCGAGACGGTGCAGGCCTGGGGCAAGAAGACACATGACGGCGACAATCCGATGCCCGACGCCCTGCGCGTCGAGTACAAGTTTCCCGCCCGCGGCAATCAGCCGCCTGTCCACCTGACCTGGTATCAGGGGGCGTACGAGCCCGAATGGGTCGGCCTCTACGGCAAGAAGTCGGCTGTTCTCTTCGAAGGAGAGAACGGCCGGCTGTTGGTCGACTACAAAACGCGAAAGTTGTTCCTGGAGCCGGGGCTGGACGAGCCGGCGGTGCCGCAGACGGTCCCCGACTCGCCCGGACATCACCAGGAATGGTTCCAAGCCATCCGGGGAGAGGGGAAAACGTCTTCACCTTTCGAATACGGCGGATTGCTGACCGAGGCCGGTCTGTTGGGGAACATCTCGTACCGCGTCGGACAGAAGAGGCTCGTTTGGGATTCAGCGGCAGCTCGCGCCACGAACTGCCCCGAAGCGGACCAATTCCTCGAAATTCCGTACCGGAGTGGTTGGAGCCCGTAAATTCGTCCGCGCTCGCCTCTCTTGCTCCCTCTCCCATTCCGATGAGAGAGGGCCGGGGTGAGGGCTGAGCCACGAGTCAATTTTCAACTTCGACGCTGAGTTCATTTTCGGCAGCAGTAGACAGACCATTCAAAGTCAGGGCGGGTAAAAGCAGAACTAAAGCCGCCCTCACCCTGCCCTCTCCCATCGGAATGGGAGAGGGTGTAGACGCTCTCTTGCTTCTCCAAACTGGTGACCTGTGATCGGACAGTCTGCGTCCAATGATCCCTGGATCGACACGAAAGGCCCCAACGGCGACAGCCGGCATCTGCCCGTCTTTGCGGCCCGCAATATTCGCAAAGTCTACAAGATGGGCGAAGTCGAGGTCGAAGCGCTGCGCGGTATCGACGTCGAGCTTTATCAGGGGGAATTCGTCGTGCTGTTGGGCCCGTCGGGGAGCGGAAAGTCGACGTTGCTCAATATTCTGGGCGGCCTCGACGTGCCGACCTCCGGAGTCGTGAGCTATCGCGATCGGACGCTCACCACCTACGACGAGGGCGAACGGACTCGTTACCGTCGCGAGCATGTCGGCTTCGTCTTCCAGTTCTATAACCTCATCCCGAGCCTGACGGCCTACGAAAACGTTGCACTCGTCACCGAAATTTCGCGCGACCCGATGGATCCCGACGAGGCGCTGGCTCTCGTCGACCTGGCGAAGCGGCGCGACCACTTTCCCTCGCAGCTCTCGGGTGGCGAGCAGCAGCGCGTGGCGATCGCCCGCGCCATCGCCAAGCGTCCGCAAGTGCTCTTATGCGACGAGCCGACCGGCGCGCTCGACTTGCAAACCGGGATCGTGGTGCTGGCAGTCATCGATCGCGTGAATCGCGAGCTGGGGACCACGACGGCGGTCATCACGCATAACGCGACCATCGCCCACATGGCCGACCGGGTGATCAGCCTCTCCGACGGGCGGATCGCCTCGGTGCAGCTCAACCAGCACAAACTCTCGGCAGGCGAGCTGCAATGGTGACGCGATGAGGCAGCTCGACCGCAAACTGCTCCGCGACCTCTGGCAGATGAAGAGCCAGTCGATCGCGATCAGCCTGGTGATGGCCAGCGGCATCGGCACGTTCGTGATGTCGCTTTCGACGCTCGAATCCCTCGAACTCTCCAAATCGACCTATTACGACCGTTACGGATTCGCCCACGTCTTCGCCCAGCTCAAACGGGCTCCCAAAACTCTGGAGGCGCGGATTGCCCAGATCCCGGGCATTGCCGTCGTCGAAACTCGGACGGTCGTCGACGTGACGGCCGACGTGCGCGGCCTGCCCGAGCCTGCCGTCGCGCGCCTGATCTCGATCCCCGAGCAAGGGGAATCCCGGCTCAACCGCGTCTACCTGCGCTCGGGGCGGACGATCGCCCCGCACTCGCACGGGGAGGCGATCGCCAACGAGGCCTTTGCGCGCGCCCACAATCTCGACGTGGGTGACTCGATCACGGTGATCATCAACGGGCGGCGCCAGCAGCTCACCATCGTGGGGATCGGGCTGTCACCCGAGTACATCCTGCAAGTCCGCGGGGCCGATGCCCTGCCTGACCAGAAGCAGTTCGGCGTTTTCTGGATGCGGGAGAAGGAGCTGGCCGCCGCCTTCGATCTCGACGGCGCTTTCAACGACGTGACGATCCAGTTGATGCGCGGCGCGTCGGAAAAAGAAGTCTGTCGACGGCTCGACGGGTTGATCGAACGCTACGGCGGCGCCGGCTCATTCGGACGCGACGAGCAACTCTCAGACTTTTTTATCAGCCAGGAGATCCGGAGCCTCCGCAGCATGGGAGTCATCGCGCCTTCGATCTTTCTCGGCGTGGCCGCCTTCCTGCTGCACGTCGTGCTGGCCCGGCAAATCGGCACGCAGCGCGACCAGATCGCCGCGCTTAAGGCGTTCGGCTACAGCAATCTCGAAGTCGGCTGGCACTATCTCAAGTTCATGCTGGCAATCGTGCTGACGGGTTTTGCGATTGGCGTCGTGCTGGGAATGTGGCTCGGCCGTGGGCTGACGACCCTCTACACCGAGTTCTATCACTTCCCGGTGCTTTACTATCACCTGCGCTCGACAGTCGTTGCCTGGTCGTCGGCGATCAGCATTGGGGCGGGACTGTTTGGCACCCTGGGCTCCGTGCGCTCGGCCGTCCGCCTGCCGCCGGCCGAGGCGATGCGACCCGAGCCTCCGGCCTCGTTCCGCCCCACCATCGTCGAACGGATCGGGCTCAAGCGGTTTCTGTCGCAGGGGACGCGGATGATCCTGCGGCAACTCGAGCGGCGGCCGGTGAAGTCGCTCTTCTCAAGTCTGGGAATCGCCTTGGCAGTTGCCGTCCTCATCTTGGGAAACTTCATGGAGGACTCGCTCGATTATCTGCTCGATTTCCAGTTTTTTGTCGCCCAACGCCAGGACATGAGTATCGCCTGTGTGGATCCTCGCTCCTCCGACGTTGTGCACGACATCGAGCATCTTCCCGGCGTCTTGAAGACCGAACCTTTTCGTTCGGTCGCTGTCCGATTGCGGCACGGTCACTACACGAAGCGCGTCGCGATCATGGGTCTAGCGCCGCACCGCGAGCTGTTTCGCCTCATCACCCGCAACGAGCAGGAGGCCAACATTCCGGCCGACGGCATCGTGATGTCGATGCAGTTGGCGAATATCCTGCACGTGCGCTTGGGCGAGCTGGTCCGCGTGGAAGTGCAGGAGGGGGAGCGCACGGTCACCGACGTCTACCTCCGCGGGCTGATCGACGATTATTCGGGGACCAACGCCTATATGGACGCCAAGGCCCTGCACCGGCTGATGAAGGAGGGGGA
>DASPSM010000390.1:0-5846 GCA_035623955.1 Planctomycetaceae bacterium | reverse complement strand
ACCGGCCAGCTGCACCAGGGTTGGCGTGCAAGAAAGTGTCGTGTTGATCATCTTGCCGATCACGTCGGCGATCCGCGCGCTGGCGACGGCAAACCCCAGCCGCCAGCCGCTCATGCTGTACGACTTGCTGAACGTGAAGGCGGCCACCGCCTGGTCGAGCATTCCCGGCTCGGCGAGAATCGAAGCGTGCTTGCCTTTCCAGACCATGTGACAGTAGGGCTCGTCGCTGAAGACAGCCACGTTTTTGCCCCGCACCAGGTCGGCGATCCTTTTGAGGTCGCTTTGGGCAGCGACTCCGCCAGTCGGGTTGTGAGGCGAATTCAGGAAGATGGCCCGGGGGGAACGGTCCTCCGCAAGGAACCGCTCAACGTCGGCGATCTCCGGCCGAAATTGATTGGCCTGCCGCAGCGGCCGCACGACGGCCCGCGCCCCGCGCCGCTCGATATTGGGAAGGTAGGTGGGAAAGTAGGGGCCGAATACGAGCACGCCATCGCCCGGATCGAGAAAAGCCTCGCAAAAGAACTGCTCGAAGACCTTGGCCCCCGGCCCGGCGACGATATTCTTGGCCTCGGCCGGGATGCCGAATTCGCGGGAAACGAACCGGGCGGCCGCCTCGCGGAACTCGGGAATCCCCGGCGAGGGGCAGTAATGCGACTGGTTTTTCTGGATCGCCTCGACGCCGGCGGCCTTGGCTGAGGTGGTGCTGTCGAACGGGCTGTCGCCGATTTCGAGCTCGACGACGTCCTTGCCCGCGGCCTTTAACGATTTCGCGATCGCCAGGACCGTGAAAGCGGTCTCGACCGAAAGCGAGCGGGCAAACTGGCTCAGCTCAACCGACACGGCTCACGCTTTCAAAAAGCGCTCAAAGTGGGGCTCCTCGCCCAGTATGCAGGGGCCGCAACGACGACGCAATCTTGGGCCGGTCCGAGGACGACGCCGTTGTCGGAGGGCCTCTTGTCGAGTAAATTTAATTGCGGCGGGCTGTTGTGGGGGCATTGAGTCGGTGACGCGACGGTTGGACGCAACCCGTGAATCAGACGCTCGTTAAATCGGCGCCCGCCGGGACGGCAACCGCGGGGTCGGCCCCCGTCGCGCGAGTCCCGGCAGGCTCGGCGAAGACCCCAGAGGGGGCACATCAACCCGAGGCACGCGGGCGAATCCCCTCGTGGGTGATCAGCCTCGTCGGCCATCTGCTGGTTCTCGTCGCGCTGTGGCCGATCCATTTCGCCACGATGCTCTTGCGCGAGCCCGAAGTGACGGCCTCGGTCACGGGCGAAGAGACCTTTAGCACCATCCCTCAGGAGTTGCGGTTCGACACGGCGGCGGCTCCCGAGATCGGCAACGGTGGCGACAACTCTTCTGCAAGCACGTTGCGGGTGGCCCATTTGGGGACGTCTATCGAGACGCCTAAGTCGCCGGTGGTCAACGTCGCCAGCTCGGTCACGTCGATGGGAATGAAGCAAATTAACGTCGGTCGGCCGCTGGCCGACGTCGGTGTCGCCACGACCAGCCGCGAGCTGACCGACCTCATCGAAACGACCGGGTCGACAGAGCACGCAGGCGGCGTCCGGGGAGCCATCGATCGTCTCACGGTCGAGATCGAAGCGTCGCTGCGGCAGGAGAACACGCTGGTCGTGTGGTTGTTCGACGCCACCCCGTCGATGAAGAGCCGCCGTGACGCCATCGCGGACCGGTTCGACAATGTTTATCGCCAGTTGGGACTGCTGGGAGTGGGGGGCAACGGCGCGCTCAAAACGGCCGTCGCCACGTTCGGAAAGTCGGTGCAGTTCCTGACGAAGAAGCCAGTCGACAACGTGGACGTGATCAAAAAAGCTATTCGCAAAATTCAGGACGACGGTGACGAAAAGGGTGCGGTCGAAAATGTCTTCACTGCCGCGCTCGCGGCAGGCGAGCGGTTCCGTAGTTTTCGCATCGGCAACGCCAAGGAGCGTCGCCGCGTGATGATTGTGATCGTCACCGACGAGCGAGGCAGCGACACCGACAAGCTCGAGACAGCCATCGTCAAGCTGCGCAAGCTGGGAATGCGCGTCTACTGTGTGGGCGACGATGCGGTCTTCGGTCGCGAGAGGCACTATTTCCCGTACGTCTTCAGCGACGGTTTCCACGGCTTCGCGTACACGAACCGCGGGCCGGAGACCGCCGATCTCGAAGGGGTTCAATTGCCGTTTTGGGGCGGGCGCGGCCATCACCTCGAGGAGCTGACCTCTGGATTTGGCCCGTACGCCCTGTGCCGGTTGTGTGCCGAAACGGGCGGCCTGTACTTGATCTCCGAAGAGCTGCCCGGTCCCAAATTCGATGTGGCCATCTTGCGGAACTATTCGCCCGATTATCGTCCGAAAAAAGACTACGACCTGGAGCGGGCACGCAACGGAGCCAAGGCTGCCTTGTATCAGGCGGCTCTCGTCGGACCGCCCGAGAAAATGCCGCGGCCGCAGCTCGTATTTCGAGCGGACAACGACAACACGCTACGGCAACAAATTACCGAGGCGCAAAAGCCGCTCGCGGAGCTCGATTACCGCCTCACCGAAATGCACACGCTGTTGGAAGCCGGCGAGCGAGACCGTTCGCGTCTCGACACGCCGCGCTGGCGGGCCAGTTTCGATCTGGCAATGGGGCGGGTTCTTGCCATGCGGGCCCGCGCGCTGGGATACAACCTGATGCTCGCCGACATGAAGGTCTCGCCGCGTCCGTTCCAGAATGCGACGGATAACACGTGGCGGATCGAACCGGCGTCAGAAGAAAAATCTCCTTCGCGCGTCCAGGGGTTCGCCAAGCGGGCACGCGAATATCTGCAGGGCGTGATGGAGGACCACCGCGGCACACAGTGGGAGGCGCTCGCTCGGGAAGAACTCGATTCGCCGATGGGCTGGGACTGGCACGAGTTGCACGTCAACTACCCGCCGCCGCGACCGCCGCGGCCGCCGCGACTTCAGCTCGACGACGATCGGGAGCGGAATCGGCAGCAGCAGCCGCAAGTCTCGCACGACCCGCCGAAGCTTTGAGGCTTACGGCGACTTCGGCCTGGCGGGGCTCTTCGCGTCCGCGGCACCCGAGCCGCTCGGCGGTGTCGACTGAGGCGGCGTCGACGGCTTCTCCGAGCTCTTCGTGCCAGACGCCTCGGCTTTGCCGGTCGCTACGGCAGACTGTTTTGACGGTGGTTGCGCGCCCGATTCGGGAGGCTTTGCCGCATCGCGGGCCGTTCTCCAGCGCTCGCCCAGCAGCTCGAAGCCCGGGCGCCGGACGTCATTTTCGGGCAAGGCCTCGGCCAGCTGCGTGATCCCCGCAACCGCCAAGGCAAATTTCTTGCTATCGGCAAGCGCCAAGCTGCGAAGGTACGCCGCCTGGATGACCCAAGTGCCGACGCCCCCTTGACCGT
Source organism: Planctomycetaceae bacterium (assembly GCA_035623955.1). Lineage (GTDB taxonomy): Bacteria > Planctomycetota > Planctomycetia > Planctomycetales > Planctomycetaceae > DASPSM01. Next base: position 2,449 of record DASPSM010000390.1, on the reverse strand, counting down.
AGCGGCGTAAATACGAGCTGAATGTCTCCTCCGCCGACTCGTTTTCGTGCTGGTCGAGTTGGCAGACGCCCATCCAGAACTTGGCATCTTCGGCCGCGCGAAAATTCATCATGAACTCGCGCTTCGGAGTTTCGATCGCCAGCGGCCCCTCCCCCTTAGGACGCTTGTCGGGAGGGAGGTTGCGCACCTTCTCCTGCACCTCTTCCGGCAGTGGATACATCGGTGGAAGCTCGGCCAGCTGCACGTTGAGATAGGTCCGAATCGCTTTCGGATAGTCCCCTTGCAGCTGGGCGATTCGCGACTTGATCTGACGACGCGCGTCGTGCCTCTCTTCGACGCGGTTTGATGTGTCAGCCGGTCCCCCGAACCGAGCGGCCTTGCCATTGAGATCTTTGATCTTCGTTCCTGTGACGACCTTCAGAGTCATGGTCTTCACATCGAACTCAAGATCGACCGGCCCCTCGAAAGGAAGCCAGTAGGCATCGTGCAGACTTTTAGCGTCCCCCTCGAGATGGTGAGCGGCCGAGAGCTGATTGTCGGGATAGACCCAGACCGACACGTCTTCCTTCTTCCAGGCCCCGCCGCCTGCAGCCTCCACACGGGCGCGCAAGCCGGGGCGCCCTCCCACGTCGGCCAGCGGGGCGTAGACCATCGTCGAACGATTTCCTGCCAGGAAGGATTCAATGCGCTTGATCCGAGGTTCGGAATAACGACTCGACGTGATGATTTCGACCTGCACCGATTTCAGGTCGGCGGCTCGCAACGGATATTTTTTCTCAGGCGAGACGTCCAGCTTCCGCAGCAATCCGTCGTCGGCGATCACCTGGGCCAGGGTCGCCGGCCGACGGACGGTCATGGATGTGGGCTTGTCGTCCGGCGAAGGGATCGGCCAGCCCAGAGTCGGATCGAACAGGTGGACCTGCTTGTCCAGCAGCACGCCCACAAGCCAGCGCGGAGCCGAGCTGTCCGCAGACGCGCCCGTTTTCGCGGCCGGTTTTGTCGAGCTCGCGGGCGCCGGGGCGCTCGTCTTGGGTCGCAGGATGACCGAATCGAAGCCCGCTTGTCGCAGCAGTTCTCCGAAGACCCACGCGCGGTCCTCGGCTCGTCCTCGGCCGACAACCACGGTGTCGTAGGTGGTCTGCGGGGTCAGCGGATCGAAGCTGTTGTTCAGCGCCACGGTCCGCACGGTCAGGTCGAACAGACCCACAATCCGATCGAGATCCGTCTGCTGTGAATGCACGACCCCGTTGCCGAGTTGCCTCAAGAGCCAGGCGTTGCGAATGTGCTCGATGTCGGCCAGATCGTAAAGGTCGGCAAACTCCTCCGACCCCGCTTTGGTCGACGTCGCGTCACTCCCTTTCGCCGCGGGATCGTCGGCCGGCGCCGACTGAGACTTGCCGCATTCGCCAGCCCAGTTATTGAGCGCATCGACGACTTGCTGCTCTTGTGAGGTGATGCCCAGACTCTCCGGTTTCATCATCTCGAGGCCGCTCGCCAGGAGCTGTTGGCAACGACTTTCGGCTGCAGAAACGGCGGCCGCCGCGGCCTTCGGATCGGGTTTCGTTGCGGAAGTGTCTGACGACGAGGAATTCGACTCGCAACCGGTGCCGACGAACGACAACATCGCGCCGATGCAGACCGCATCGAACAACCGCGCCCGCCTGATGGCGGCGAACCGGGAACCGAGCGAGTAAACGCGTGCTCGCGAAGACATGCAGACTACCTTACGGACAAAGGAATTCGTTGACGAGTGATCGTAACTGTTTGAGCTGCTCGATGAGTTGCGGAAGATCGCGCAGAGGGATCATGTTTGGACCGTCGCTGAGTGCCTGATCGGGACTGGGGTGCGTCTCCATAAAGACGGCATCGCATCCCGCGGCGACCGCGGCGCGGGCCAGCGTCGGAATCATCTCCCGCTGCCCGCCGGTCGACGCGCCTCCCGGAAGTTGGACGCTGTGCGTGGCGTCGAAGACGACCGGCACCCCCATTTTTTGCATCACGGGGATGGCCCGCATGTCGTTCACCAGGCGGCCGTAACCGAACGTCGCCCCACGCTCCGTCAGCAGGATGTTGGGATTCCCCGCTTCTTCGCACTTCTTCACGATATGGATCGCGTCCTCGGGCGCGATGAACTGGGGCTTTTTGACGTTGATGATCCGTCCGCGACGCCCCGTGGCCGATGCCGCGGCGTGCACCAAATCCGTCTGTCTCGCCAAGAACGCGGGGATCTGCACGATATCGCAAACCTGGGCGGCTGGCTCGGCCTGCGCCGGCTCGTGGATGTCGGTCGTCACCGGGAGGCCGCTCGTCTCTCGGGCTTTTTCCAGGATTCTCAGGCCGAGCTCCAGGCCCGGGCCGCGGAAACTGTGGTAACTGGTGCGATTGGCCTTGTCGAAGCTCGATTTGAAGACGATCGGCACGTCGAGTTTGACCGCCATCTCGGCCAGCC
>DASPSM010000374.1:0-13840 GCA_035623955.1 Planctomycetaceae bacterium | reverse complement strand
TGAGCGAACGCGCCCTGACGCCCCCCGAACGGACCGGACGAGTCGCTCCAGACTAATCGGACGAACCGGTCGCGCCCACGCCGATCGAAACCCGTTCAGATTGGTCCGGGTTGACCGGGGCCGTAGGATATCGGACGGGGCGTCTGGCGGTCGATCATTGGGTGCAGAGATCGCTATCACCTGACTCCCGGATTTTCCTCGCCGAACGCAAACCGGAGTTGTCAGTCACATGTCCGTAAGCGTCACATTTCGATTACCTCGAAATTGGCTTGCCCCAAAAGGATCGGTTCGGGGCCGGCTCGCGCTCGGCGCCTTTTTTGGTCTGTTGGTCGTTCAGATCGGACCCTCACTTCTGCTCGCGTCGGAAAAACCACAGTCGGTTGCCCCGATCGCCAATTTCACGCTCTCCGACATCCATGCTCAGAAATGGTCGCTTGATTTGCAGAAGGACAAGCAGGTTGTCGTCGTCGCATTTGTCGGCACAGAATGCCCACTCGCCAAGCTTTATGGACCTCGCCTGGCCCAGCTCGCGGCTGCTTACGAAGGAAAGAGCGTCACTTTTGTCGCGATCGATTCCAACGTTCAGGATTCACTGGCTGAGCTGACCGCTTACGCCCGGAATGCCAAGATCGAGTTTCCTGTCCTCCGGGACGTGAAAAATGAAGTCGCTGCCCGGTTCGGCGCGACGCGCAATCCGGTCGTATTCGTACTCGATCGGGAACGAGTCGTCCGCTATCACGGGCGAATCGACGACCAGTACGGCGTGGGCTTCGCGCGAAGCGAGCCGAAGCACAGCGATCTCAAGCAAGCCATCGACGAACTGCTCGCGGGTAAGAGGGTCACCGTCTCTGAGACGCAGGCCGTCGGATGTCTGATCGGCCGCGCACGCGAGCCGCAGCCGAACGCACAGGTCACATATTCGAACCAGATCGCGCGGCTGTTCAACAAGCGGTGCGTCGAGTGCCACCATGCCGGCGATATCGCCCCGTTTTCACTGTCGAGCTACGAAGACGCGTCGGCGTGGGCCGACATGATCGCCGAGGTCGTCGATCAAGGGCGAATGCCCCCCTGGCACGCCGATCCGAAGTTCGGAAAATTCTCGGACGATCGCCGACTGACCGACGAGGAGCATCGGGAGATTCAGGAGTGGGTGGCGGCGGGCGCTCCGCAGGGAGATCCGAAAGAGTTGCCGCCAGCCCCGAGTTTTCCAACGACCGGCTGGCACCACGACCGGCCGCCCGACTTGATCCTGGCGATGAAGGACGTGCCCTACCGTGTCAAAGCGGACGGCGTGCTCCGCTATCAGAACTTCCGCGTCGAGACGGGGTTTTCCGAAGACAAATGGATCGAAATGGCCGAAGTAATGCCCGGCAATCGAGCGGTCGTGCATCACGTGCTGGTTCACTGCCGTTCGCCGCACGGCCGCGGTTTTGGCAGCGAGGGGCTGGCAGGACAGGGCTTTTTGGCTGCGTACGTTCCGGGCCTGCGGCCGATTCCTTTTCCGAAAGGGATGGCCAAGCGGATTCCGGCCGGTTCGGCGCTCGCGTTTCAGATTCACTACACGCCCAACGGCTCGGAACAGGAAGATCTCACGCGGATCGGGCTCTGGTTCGCTGACCCTAAAAAGGTGACGCAAGAGGTCAAAACGATCGCGGCGGTCAACCCGCTCTTTGTGATTCCGGCGGGAGCGGACAATTTTCCGGTCGAGGCGACCTCGAACCGCTTGCCGGAAGGCGCGCAGGTGCTGACGCTCATGCCTCACATGCACGTCCGCGGCAAATCGTTTTTCTACGAAGCGGTGTTACCAAACGGAAAACACGAGACGCTGCTCGACGTGCCGAAATACGACTTCAACTGGCAGACGGCCTACCGGTTTGAGCAGCCGCTCAAGTTCCCTGCGGGAACTCGCATCCATGCCATCGCCCATTACGACAATTCCGAGGACAACCTCAACAATCCGAACCCCAAAACGCCGGTCTTCTGGGGAGATCAGACCTACGAGGAGATGATGATCGGCTACTTCGACACGGCCTTTCCGAAGGGGACCGAGCTCGAGATGGGTCGCGGTCTTCGCGCCGGACGCGGAGGCCGCGGGGCCTTTGGCGGGCTGAGCGACGAGGCGCTGAAAGACATGATCAAGCGCCTCGACGCCAACAAGGACGGCAAGATCACCCGCGACGAAGTTCCCGCCCGGCTGCGCGAGCAGTTCGACCGCATCAGCGGCGGGAAAGACAGCATTTCGGTCGAGGACGCTCAGAAGCTCCTGACTCGCCTGCGCCGCCGGCCGGATCGCTCCTAGCGCCGCAAAGCCACGCAACTGGCTCGGCTGGGCGCGCTTGTCGATCGCCAAAATGGCGGCTAGAATCGCGGCGGCATCCGGACCGAGACCGCCTCCGGACCAGCGTTCTCGCGGGCACGCGCTTTGCACGTCCAAGATTTGTCACTGTGGAAGTGCCGCTGATGCCGACCGGGGTGCGCTGGCACCTCGTGGGCGTCGAGAGAAGAGGCAAATAAACTCCGTGGGCGAGAATCTTCACGCGTTCGAGCCGATCGTGCTGTTCGCGGCCGTCCTGGTCGCGTTTTGCATCGTCAACCTGATCGTGGCACACACGATCGGGCCGAAGCACAAAACGCCCGTCAAAGCGATGCCCTACGAATCGGGCATGGACCCGATCGCCGACGCTCGGCAGCCCTTTGACGTCAAATTCTCGCTTATCGCGATCCTGTTTCTGCTTTTCGACGTCGAGTTGCTGTTTCTGTTCCCGTGGGCCGTCAGCGCCTACGCGGCAGACGCCGGCGTTCCCCCGGAAATGCGGACCAGCGTCTTCTGGGTGATGGTCGTGTTCATCCTCACGTTGTTGATCCCTTACGTCTATGCGTGGCGGAAGGGGGTCTTTCAATGGCGATAGCCGCCTCGGACAACGTCTTCATGACGCAACTCGACGCGGCCGCCAACTGGGCGCGTTCCAACAGCCTGTGGCCGATGCCGTTTGCAACGGCGTGCTGCGGGATCGAGCTGATGGCGACGGCTTCCTCCCGGTACGACATTGCACGGTTTGGGGCCGAAGTTATGCGCTTCAGTCCGCGGCAGTGCGACCTCTTGATTGTCGCGGGCCGCGTCGTGATGAAGATGCTCCCCGTGCTGCAGCGCATCTGGCTGCAGATGCCCGAGCCGAAGTGGTGCATCTCGATGGGGGCCTGCGCTTGCACGGGCGGGGTGTTCGACACCTATGCCGTCGTGCTGGGCGTCGATCGTTTTATTCCCGTCGATATCTACGTTCCCGGCTGTCCCCCGCGGCCGGAGCAGCTCTTGGCCTCGATCATCGAGCTGCAGAACGCGATCAAGAAGCACGGCACCCTGACGGGCAAAGAGTTCGCCGATCGTCGCACGGCGACCGGGCCGGCTCCGCTGTCGCTGGAAGAGCTCCGCCGCAGCCGCGACTATTTGCTGCTCCAAGCCGAGCAAGATGAAGCGGCTGCCGAAAAGCGAGCGGAGACCGCCACGAAACACCATCCATGACCACAATCGAACAATTGACACAGCGTTTCGGGGGCGAGGGCTTCGCCTCGAGCCGCTTCCGCGACAATGTCCGCTTTGATATTCCACCCCAGTCGCTGATCGAGGTGTTGACCTTTTTGAAGAGCGACTGCGGTTTCGACCTGCTGGTCGACATTACGGCCGTCGACCTGCTCGAATATCCCGACGCGCGGAACCGCTTCCGAGTGATCTACGCGCTGGCCAACACGGCGACGGCCGAGCGCCTGTACTTGCGGACGCACCTCGACCTGCCCAACCCGGCGTTGGCATCCGTCGTCCCCTTGTGGCTGGGGGCCAACTGGATGGAGCGCGAGGTCTTCGACATGTTCGGCATTCGCTTCGACGGCCACCCCAACCTGAAACGAATCCTGATGCCCGAGGAATTCACGGCCTTTCCGCTGCGGAAGGACTATCCCTTGCGTGGCCGCGGCGAGCGCCATAACTTTCCGGTCATCACCCGCGCAGAGAGCTGAGCCAAAATCGAGCGGGAGTGTCCCGACGGTTCTTGCGGTTTAGCGCACTCGGTCGAAAGAGCAACTCGGTCTGACTGCGATGGCCCTCCAACTTTCCGAGCTCAGCGACGTCGACGCCCCGGACCAGGAATACCTGTGGACCCTGAACTTCGGTCCGCAGCATCCGGCCACGCACACCACGTTGCGGCTCGTGCTGAAACTCGACGGAGAGACCATCGTCGGCGCGGAGCCCGATATCGGCTATCTGCACAGCGGCTTCGAAAAACTGGGCGAAGACCTCGATTTCAACCAGTACGTCACGATCGTCGATCGGATGAATTACATCTCGCCGGTCGCGAACGAAATCGCGTGGATCCACGCGGTCGAAAAGCTGGTGGGGGTCGAGATCACCCCCCGCTGCAAATATGTCCGCACAATCTTCGCCGAGTTGATGCGGATCCACGACCACCTGCTGTGTGTGGGCGCGGCTGCGCTCGACCTTGGGGCTTTTACGCCGTTTTTGTATGCGTTCAAGCAGCGCGAAAAGATCTACGACATCTGCGAGTTTGCTTCCGGCCAGCGGTTCCATTCGAGCTACATGCGCGTCGGCGGCGTGATGTACGACGTCGACGACAAATGGGTCGCGCGCGTTCGCGACTTTGTGGCGGGCTTTCCGGCGGCCCAAGCGGAAATCAACAGGCTGCTGACGCGCAACCGAATTTTCATCTCTCGGCTGCGGGGCATCGGCATGCTGACTCGCGAAGACGCGATCAACTACAGCTGCTCGGGCCCCGTCGCCCGCGCCAGCGGCGTCGTTCGCGACCTGCGGAAGGACGAGCCGTACCTGGCCTATCCCGATTTCGATTTCAAGATCGTCTGCTCCGATGGCTGTGACTGCTACGCCCGCTACCTGGTGCGCATGCAGGAGATGCTCGAATCCAACAAAATCGTCGAGCAGGCGATCGAGAACCTGCCTGCCGGGCCGATCAATGTCGACGCCGAGGGGCGGGCCATCATGCCGGGCAAGCAGGAAGTCTATCAGAGCATCGAGGGGCTGATCCGCCACTTCGAGACGATCATTCCCAACCGGGGGTTTCTCGCTCCGGTCGAGGAGATCTACGCCGCCAACGAGACAGCCAACGGCGAGCTGGGCTACTTCATCGTCGGAGACGGCACCATCAAAGCGTACCGGGCCCGCACGCGGCCGCCGTCCTACATTCATTTCGCGGTCTTTCCGCATCTGATCAAGGGGCACACGCTGAGCGACGTGGTGGCCGTGTTGGGCAGCCTGAATATCATCGCGGCGGAGTTGGACCGATGAGCGCGTTGTCCGAGGAGATCCAGCAGCGGATTCGGGCCGAGTTTTCCAAGTACCCGAACAAGCGGGCCGTCACACTGCCGGCGCTGCACATCGTTCAGGACGAGCATCGGTGCGTCTCGTCCCAGGCCATCCGCGAAGTAGCGGCCCTGCTCGAGCTGCCTGCGGCCGAGGTCTACGACACGCTCAGCTTTTACGGCTTCTTCCGCGACGAGTCCTCGCCTCTCGGCAAGCATCGCGTCTGGGTTTGCCGCAGCCTCTCTTGCGCCCTGCGTGGCGGGGAAGAGTTGTTGCAAAACTTAAGCGAGAAGCTGGGCGCGGAACCGGGCCAGACAACGGGCGACGGCAAGATCACGCTCGAATTCGCCGAATGCCTCGGGGCCTGCGAGGGAGCGCCCTGCCTGCTCGTTGATGATGAATGTCACGTAAACATGACAGTGGCGTCGGCCAGCGATTTGATTCACAACTTGAAATGAAACGTCTGGTTGAAAGGAAGCGTTTGGGCGGGCGAAGCTCCTGCTGAGCGCCTCTTCTGCGATTCGTCGAGCGGCTCGGCGGTCGCCGAAAGCCGATCGCTCTTCTGATGGATAGGCATCACGCGTGGCGACTTTTGAACCTGTACTATTACGGCGAGTCGGCAAAGAAAGCGGCCAGTCGCTGGCTGGTTACCGCGCCGATGGCGGCTATCAGGCCATCAAAAAGGCGCTGAGCCTCGCGCCGGACGAAGTCACAAAGCTCGTGAAAGATTCGGGGCTCCGCGGCCGCGGCGGCGCCGGCTTTCCGACCGGCGTCAAGTGGACCTTCCTCCCCAAGGATCACCCGGGCCCCGTTTATCTTTGCGTGAACGCCGACGAGAGCGAGCCGGGCACTTTCAACAACCGCATTCTGATGGAGTACGACCCGCATCAGATCCTCGAGGGGATCATGATTGCGGCCCACGCCATTCGCTGTCACACCGCTTATATCTACCTGCGTTACGAGTTCGGCCGTTCGTACCGGGCGCTCGATGGGGCCATCCGCGAGTGCTACGCCTCCAATCTGCTGGGGAAGAACATTCAAGGGACCGATTTCTCGCTGGACGTCTATCTGCATCGCGGAGCAGGGGCCTATATCTGTGGCGAAGAGACAGGTCTATTGGAAAGCATCGAGGGGAAGCGCGCCTGGCCGCGGATCAAACCCCCCTTTCCCGCGGTCGAAGGACTTTTCCGCAAGCCGACTATCGTCAACAACATCGAAACGCTGGCTTGCGTGCCGCACATCATCGAGCGCGGCGTTAACTGGTTTCGCTCGATCGGCGTCCCGCCCGATCCGAACAATCCGCGCGACGCCGGCAGCTTGGGGCCCAAGCTGTACTGCATTAGCGGCCACGTGAACCAACCGTGCTGTGTCGAGCTGCCGCTGGGCATCACGGCGCGGGCGCTGGTGGACGACTTCGGTGGCGGCGTCTGGAAGGGACGCAAGGTCAAAGCGTGCGTCCCCGGCGGGATCAGCATGGGATTTCTGAGCGCGGCCGAGATGGATACGCCGCTCGACTTCAACGGTCCTTTGAAGGTTGGCTGCCTGGGGCTCGGAACGGCCGCCGTCGTCGTCATCGACGATCAGACCAGCATGGTCGACGTGCTGTTCAACTGCTGCCGGTTTTTCGCGCACGAATCGTGCGGCCAGTGCACGCCCTGTCGCGAGGGGACCGACTGGTCGCGCAAGATCCTGCAGCGCATCAAAGCTGGGGAGGGGACAATGCGGGATCTCGACACCTTAACCGAAATATCCCAGACGATGGGAACGATCCCGGGTACCACAATCTGCGGGCTGGCTGATGGCGCTGCCTGGCCGATCAAGAACGCGATCCAAAAATTCCGAGGGGACTTCGAGCACTACATCCAGAGCGGCCGCAAAGCGCCGGTCGCAGTGACGGCGTGAGGAACCGATGGGGACCGTCCTCGTAAATGGCACTCCCGTGGAGATCGGCGCAAACGAGCACCTGAATGTGATTCAGGTGGCCGACCGGGCCGGCGTCGAAGTGCCTCGCTACTGCTGGCATCCGGCTCTCACCGTCGTCGCCAGTTGCCGCATGTGCCTGGTCGAGACAGGCGAGAAAAAGCCCGACGGCACGATCGCCATGGTCCCCAAGCTCGTCCCCGGCTGCCAGACGCCCGTGAAGGATGGGACGGTTGTCATCACCAACAGCGAGAAGGTGCGGGCCGCCCAGGCACAAACGCTCGAATACCTGCTGCTCAATCACCCGCTCGACTGCCCCGTTTGCGATCAGGCCGGCGAGTGCTGGCTGCAGGATTACAGCTACCGCTACGGCCACGCCCACTCGCGGCTGCACGAGCCGAAAATCCGCCGGCCGGACAAGGACTATATCGGCGAGCACGTCACGCTTTTCACCGACCGTTGCGTGATGTGCTCGCGCTGTGTGCGGTTCACCCGCGAGATCAGCGGCACGGCGGAGCTGCAGATCATCAACCGGGGAAGCCACTCCGAGATCGACATCTTTCCGGGCGAGCCGTGCAACAACAAGCTGGCGGGCAACGTCGTCGACATCTGCCCCGTCGGCGCGTTGTGCAGCAAAGACTTCTTATATAAGCAGCGCGTCTGGTGGCTGCAGATGAAGGAGAGCGTCTGCCCCAACTGCAGCACGGGCTGCAGCATCACGATCGACCAGAACAACGACCACATCTACCGGCTGCGACCGCGCTACAATCCGCAGGCGCAAGGCCACTTCATGTGCGACGAGGGGCGGTTCGGGTTCAAATATGTGCACCACCCCGATCGTCTCGGCGCGCCGGTCGCCCGTCCGAAAACGGGCGCCCCATCGAGCGATTGGCCGACGGTGCTCGCGGGAGTAAGAGGCGCCCTGCGAGACGCGGCCCAGAAAAATTCGACCGGACTCGTCGGATTGCTTTCCCCCTGGATGACCTGCGAAGAGGCCTATTTGCTGGCGAAGTATTTGAAGTCGCTCGCCCCGCAGGTGCGACTAGCCATGGGGCCTGTTCCAGTGGACGGGGAGGACGACCGCTACCCGAAGGGGGTCGACGGCCGCCCGCTGGAAAAGACTCTGTTCACGATCCGCGCCGAAAAATGTCCTAACCGCGCCGGCGTCGCGGCCATCCTGCAGCACTTCGAGGGAAGTGTCGTCACGTTCGACGAGTTCAAGTCCGAAGCTGCAGCCGGTCGCGTCGAGTCTCTGTACGCCTTCGGCGGATATCGCCTGCCGTGGCTCGCCGAGTCCGATCGATCGTGGCTGAGCGCCCTGGCGCTGCTCATCGTTGAGGACATCCTGCCGTCGCCGGCCAGCGAACTGGCGCATTACGTCTTGCCGGGCGGCTCCTTCGCAGAAAAGGAGGGCACGTTCGTCAACCACGCCGGCCTGGCCCAGGAGATCCACCGCTCGGTCCGGGGCCCGGGAGAATCGTGGCCCGATGGCCGCATCCTCTGGGAGTTGTCCGGCCGCCATGGACTGTTCCACGCGCCCACTCTGCGAACCGAGATCGGAACGGAAATCGCCGCTTTGGCCGCCTTGCGACCGGGTCGCTTGGGCGCGCTGGGGCGGCTGCTCTCCGAGATCGCCCCGGATCAGGCTCCATCCGGTCCGCTGCCGACGTGGGCTCCCTCGCCCGCGTTTCCTCCCGCGCCGCCTGTGTCCGGGCCGCCGGCGCCGCCCCCGCCGCATCTTTCGACGCAGAAGCAGCCCGCCGGAGCCAAGCCGTGAATTGGATTCATGCGATTGTGGCAATCGTGGTGGTGCTGGGGGGCGTGCTCACCGCGTGCATGTATCTGATTTGGATCGAACGCAAGGTCTCGGCCCGAATTCAGGACCGCATCGGCCCCAATCGGGTCGGTCCGTTCGGTCTGCTGCAATCGGTGGCCGACGGCATCAAGTTCGTCCTGAAAGAAGACGTAATCCCCGCGACGGCGGACAAGGCGCTGTTCCTCATCGCGCCGACGATCTCGGTCTTCACGACGATGCTGGCCTTCTCGGTCGTGCCTTTTGGCCCGCCACCGTCGCAGCCGGGCGGATTTCCATTCGCGATTGCCCCCAACGTCGACATCGGTATTTTGTTCGTGTTTGCGGTGACCAGCCTGGCGGTCTACGGCGTGATCTTGGGGGGCTGGTCGTCCAACAACAAATACAGCGCGCTGGGAAGTCTGCGCTCGAGCGCTCAGGTCGTCAGCTACGAGATTCCGCTGGGATTGTCGGTGCTCGGCGTCGGCGTGCTGGCTGGCTCGTTCAATCTCGAGACGGTCATCGCTGGGCAGGCCGAGGGTTTTTTCCATTGGAACATCTGGTTTCAGCCCCTCGCGTGGCTGATTTTTTTCTCGAGCGGCCTGGCTGAGTCGAACCGGTTGCCGTTCGACCTGCCAGAATGCGAGCAGGAGCTGGTCGGGGGCTACCACACCGAATATAGCGCGCTCAAGTTCGCGATGTTTTTCCTGGCGGAATACACGCACGTGATCACAATCAGCTTCCTGACGGTGATCATGTTTTTTGGCGGCTGGCATTTCCCGTGGATCGCCGAGCCCACAAGCGCCTACGCCGGCGCGACCGTCGTTAAAGTGATCGTGCTCTTGTCCAAAGTCATTTGCGTGATCACCTTTATCATGATCATTCGCTGGACGATTCCCCGGTTCCGTTTCGATCAATTGATGGCGCTGACCTGGAAGGTCTTCATTCCCTTGTCGCTGGCCAACCTGCTCGGGATGATGATCGTCAAACAATACGACCTGAGCCTGTGGTGGATGCTGCCGTTTTCGGTCGCGCTCGTCGTGGTGACCACGGGTATCTCGTTGTGGATGACCCGCGGCGTCCCCGAGAACGTCGCCGCACAATGGCGCGGCCGCTTGACCTGAGCCCGGTTGAACAGCGAACGGCCCGACGAGAAGAAGAGCTGGCAAACCATGCCGATCAAGCCGGAAGACGTGACGTGGGTGAAGGAGCCGCCTTACAGCCTCCTCGATGCGATGTATCTGCCGGCCATCGCCGAGGGGCTGCGCACCACCGTCCAGCATCTCTTCAAGCCCGACACGATCACGGAGCAATATCCCGAGGAAAAGCCCAACCTGCCGCTCAACTACCGCGGCGTCCACCGTCTCAACCGCGACGATCACGGGCATGTCAAGTGCGTCGCCTGTTTCCTCTGCGCCACGGCGTGTCCGGCGCGGTGCATTGACATCATCGGCGACAAGGCCCCCTCCGACTGGGTTGGCCGCGACAAATATCCGACGAAGTTCGTGATCGACGAGCTCAAGTGCATTTACTGCGGCATGTGCGAGGAAGCCTGCCCCGTCGATGCCATCGAGCTAACGAGCATCTACGATCTCGTCGGCTATACGCGACACGACATGCTGTTCGACAAGGAAAAGCTGCTGTCCGTCTACGACGAGACGATCAAATCGGGTAAGGACCCGATTCGGACGCATTCGACGCCATTGGGACCGGCCTCCCAGATCGCCACCACGCTGTTTCCAGCCGGAGGTAACGCGTCGGCGGCGCATCCCGTGGGCCCGCTCGCGCCGCCGAGCGAACCCGAAGATCCACATCACGACCGGCCTCTGTGATCGGCACGTTTTTCATGCTTGAATTTCTTGACTCGATCACCGGACTGCCCTCGCTGGTCGGCGCCGCAAATGCGCTCACCGCACTCGGCGAGTGGATTGTCGACAACCGGGCCCTGCTCATCCCTCCGGCGTTCGGCTTCGTCGCACTGTATTTGCTGTTGCCGCGCGAGCTTCGGACGTGGCGGCCGGTGGGGATCGCTTTTGGCGTGGTGGCCCTGGGAGTCCTGGGCTTTCTGTTCGGTTCGCCGGCGACGTCGCTGAGCGGCGTGTTGTTTTACTTGTTTGCAGGCGTGGCCGTCGCCGCGGCGGCTGCCACGGTCACTTTTCCCAATCCCATCTATTCTGCGCTCTCATTCGCTCTGGTCACCTTGAGCGTGAGCGGATTGTTCGTGCTGCGCGGCGCAATGTTTCTCGCGGCGACCACGGTGATCATTTACGCGGGCGCTATCGTAGTGACTTTTCTGTTCATCATCATGCTGTCGCGGCACCCGGGGAACGCCCCTTACGACCGGCACGCCCGAGAGCCATTCCTGGCGAGCCTGGCAGCGTTCCTGCTATTGAGCGTGCTGCTCTTCACGTTGGTCGACTGGCGGCAGGGTTTTGTGCCGCTGCCGCCCAGCCTCGATCCGTATCCGCATAGTCGCGTGCTGAAGGATGAGCCGAGTCCCCTTCGCGGACTGGGTCGCACCTTTTTCAGCGACTACCTGTACATCGTAGAGCTTGCGGGAACCTTGCTCTTGGTGGCGGGCGTGGGAGCCGTCGCGATTGCGCCGCGTCGCGTGCGCATGCAAACGAAACCGCCGACAGACAATTGAAATTCAACGACCGAACGCCGATCACGAACGACATCCGACGAACGACAACCTGCCCATGACATCCGACTTGCTCGGCTACCTGATTGTGGGATCCGTGCTCTTCGCCCTGGGAGCGCTCGGCTTCCTGACGCGGCGCAATGTGATCGTCGCCTTTTTGAGCGCGGAAATGATGCTTCTGGGCGTGACGCTCAACCTGGTCGCGTTTTCGTACGAGCACTCCGACTACCAGGGACAGGCCTTTACGGCCATCGTGCTGACCGTCGCCGCTTGTGAAGCCGCGCTGGCGCTGGCCTTGGTCTCCGCGCTTTACCGGATGCGGCGGACGCTTGACCTGACGGCCTGGCATGAGCTGGGCGAGCCCGAGCCGGAAGCGCCCCCACCGCCGGTCGAAGAAGAAGCGCCGCAGCCGCCTCAACACTTCCCGCGCCTCACCCCGGCGGGCAAGCCCCCGCAAACCGCGCCGCTCGAAGTGCCGCAGCCGCTGGAGACGTCGTCCCATGTCTGAGACGCTCCAAACCGTTGTGCTGTGGCTGATTCCCGGGTGCCCGCTGGCGGCAGCAGTAATTGTTGGGTTCTTTGGCGGCGCGTTCTTCCGATTTAGCGGACATCGAGTGGTGATCGCAGCGCTCGTCGTCTCCTGCGTCTTGTCAGTGATTCAGCTGGGATACGTTGCGGTCGCGGCGGGGCATCATGCGAAGGAAGAGGTCGCTGCCGCGGCCGGCAAGGAAGCCGCAAAGGAGCCGGAATCGACGCCGCCGAAGGTTCCAGAAGCGCGGGGCTACGAATGGGTTTCGATCGGCGGCGACTTCAACGTCCAAGTCGCTCTGCGCGTCGACGCGCTCTCTGCCGTGATGCTGGCGATGGTCACCTTCGTCAGCCTGCTCGTTGTGATCTATGCCGCCGGTTACATGCACGGCGACCCCGGGTATTCGCGGTTCTTTGCCGAGATTGCGCTGTTCGTATTTTCGATGTGCATGCTGGTGATGGCGCGAAACTTCGTGGTCCTCTTCGTCTTCTGGGAAGCAGTCGGCCTGTGCAGTTATTTGCTGATCGGATTCTGGTTCGAGCGCCCCACGGCTTCGGCTGCCGCGGTCAAGGCGTTCGTGATGAACCGCATCGGCGACGCTGCCTTTCTCGTTGCGCTCTATTTGATCTGGCGAACATTCGGCAGCTTCGATTTTGAGCACGTGCTGCAAAGAGACGTGCTGGCCAAGTTAAAGCCCGAGCTTCTTGCGCGAATCCCGACGATCTGCCTGTGTCTGTTCATCGGAGCCTGCGGGAAATCGGCCCAGTTTCCGCTGCACCTGTGGCTTCCCGACGCGATGGAAGGCCCCACGCCGGTCAGCGCGCTGATTCACGCGGCCACGATGGTCACCGCCGGCGTTTACCTCGTGGCCCGCTGCACGCCCCTGTTCGCGCTGGCCCCCGATGTGCAGGTCATCGTCGCGATAATCGGTGGAGTGACGGCGCTTCTGTCCGCGCTGATTGCCCTCACGCAAAACGATCTGAAGCGCGTGCTCGCCTATTCGACGATCAGCCAGATCGGCTACATGTTCATGGCGCTTGGGGCGGCCGCGGCTGGGGAAGCGTATGCCCTGGCCGCCGTGACTGCCGCCGTCTTTCACATGTTTACGCACGCGTTCTTCAAGGCGCTGTTGTTCCTCTCGGCCGGCAACGTGATGCACGCCATGGGCAACGTGATCGACATGCGGCACTTCGGCGGGCTGCGAAAGGTCCTCCCCTGGACGCATTGGTCGTTCCTTTGCGGAGGCCTGGCGTTGTCCGGGTTCCCGCTCTTGTCCGGTTTCTGGAGCAAGGACGAAATCTTCGGGCTGCTGGTAAACGCGACCCACCACGGCGGGTACCCGCGGGTGTTCGAGGTTGTGTTCGCCGCAGCTTTCCTGACGGCGATCCTCACCGCGTTTTACACGTTCCGCGCTTACTATCTCACGTTCTTTGGACCGTTGCGCCTCCCGGCAGAGGCCCTGGCCCACGGTGGCCACGGTTCGCGCGGTGATTCACATACCGAATCGCACGGCGAAAAGCACTCTGCGCACGACGGTCATCCCGAGCGTGGGAATGTCCCCGCGCCAGCGTCTTCGGTCTTCGGTGAGGAAGCGGCCGCGCACGTTCACGAGGGGCCGCGTGTGATGAC
>DASPSM010000368.1:0-21657 GCA_035623955.1 Planctomycetaceae bacterium | reverse complement strand
GGGTAAGCTGGCGGCGGAAACCAATTTCCCCCAGCCGAAACTCTTAATGTCTGGAAGAACTCGGCTGGGCAGAAGAAGCTCGGGAACCCCTGCGATGGCGCATGGCATTCGCACTTGGCTGGTCGCCGTCCCCTTGCTGGTGCTCGCAATACCCCTCGTGCGCGCAGGCGAGCCACTGCGCGATCGGCGCGCCTTCGCCGAAGCGATGAACAGAATCAAGAAGGGGATGCCGGAGGAGGAAGCCGTCGCACTCGTCGGTCAGCCCGATGACGTCAGCACCGACAAGGATTGGAACGGGGCACTCCCTCACACACTTAAGATCTTGCGATATGGCGCTTCGGGACACAGGAGGGCCGCGACCTTAGGCCAAATCTGGATTGATGACGATCATCGCGTTCAATACCTCTTTGGTCAGGGGACGCCGCCGCCGGAGGGCATGTTCACCGAGCCTGAATTGCGACGCCTCCTCGAGGCGCTCAACGAGCTGCCCGGACTTAACGGCAGTCATTACAACCCTCGGCCTATCATTCGTGCCGTTAATCTGCTTCAGCCGCTCGGCAAGAAAAAGTCACTGGCGGCAATCGACGAGTTCTTGCGCGTTTCGTTCCAGTTCACCGAACACGACGCCCGCGAGGGGCTGTTTCTCGTCTTGCGAACGCTCTTCGAGGTTCCCAGT
This sequence comes from Planctomycetaceae bacterium, assembly GCA_035623955.1. Taxonomy (GTDB): domain Bacteria; phylum Planctomycetota; class Planctomycetia; order Planctomycetales; family Planctomycetaceae; genus DASPSM01. Next base: position 20,981 of record DASPSM010000368.1, on the reverse strand, counting down.
GTACCAACGGTGTTCCCCTACAACATTCAAGCAAAGCCCGGATACATGCCGCCAATATGCGTCGGCGCCGGCTCTCCGTCGGAGCCCAGCGACAACAAGCTGTTGCCGCGCTTTCCAATCGCGATCGAGGGTGACATCCCCTTCTTTCTGGTCGAGGGTTACAACCTAGGGGGCGTTCCGGAACCGCCCGAGTCGCATGTCGCATACTTTCGCAAATTCGGCACGCTGCGCGCCAGGCCGCTTTCGCCGGCCGCCAACCCTGTTGAGGCGCTCGAGGCTTTCGAGAAATCTCCGCGCTGGTACTTCAAGAAGGATCAACCATGGGATATTGATCAGCGGGAACGCATCCTTTTGAGCAACCAGGTGATGAACCTGTTGGACACCGTCTATCAGGTCGAGCCAAATTCCACCGGGACGTTCATTGGTTTTGAATCCGAAGAGCGGAACAAGAGAATCCTGCTTCATGCGTCGAAGCTCGCCCTCCGATGGGATACGAAAGAATCCAAATACACATTTCTCGACGGCACATCGCTCCAGCCGCCCGACCCCAATCGTTATTCCGCTCACTTTTGGACGCCGAAGATAGGCGGCCTCAAGATTGAGTTCACGGTGAAACGCGACAGTCGGAGGTACGTTGGTCTGGGTCTGGAAGAAATCTACGAAATCGGAAAGCCGGGCACCCGCGCCGATGTTCGAGTGATCAATGTCAAATCGCCGAAAAAGGCACTCTTTGAGTTCCAAGTAGGCGGGGCACCTGATCTGCCAGCGGATGTACCGCCTGAGATTCGTAAGGCCATGAAGTTCCCGCCCGGCACAACGGGGTCCCGAGGAACGGGGACGACGGTCGAACTTGTCGAGGGAGAAGAGATCCGGGCGATCCTGGTCATCGGAGAAAAATCCTTTCCGAGTCCAGACTTCAAACCCTGACCGATAAACCCTCGATCCGATCACGATTGCGTCCCCGCGATTACAGTGCACGTTTCCGGTTAGTTCCTAATGTTGGATGACCCACCAAAATCCGATCCGGCCGCCAACTTGTCCCGCCGCGACTTTCTCGCCGCAAGCGCTGGCTCGCTGGCCCTCACAATCTTGGATAGCTCCTGCTGCTCCGACGCGGCGCCGCCGATCAAATCGGGCACGCACCACATCCCGCGCGACAAGGCGCTCGATCCGAAGTGGGTGGAAGCTCTTTTTGCCAAGGGATCGAAAAAGGTCTACACAGGCGACGAACTGACGTGCATCGGCATGCCGGTGGGCGGGATTTGTGCCGGGCAGCTTTATTTGCGCGGCGACGGCACGCTAGCCGAGTGGGGCATCTTTAATGTCGATCGCTTCACCGGGTACGGCGACAGTTGTTATCGCACCTATACGCCCTCTTCGCCCGTCGAGCAGGGATTTGGGCTGGCGCTCACGCCGGAGGGCGGCCACACGGTTTATCGCACGCTCGATCGCCGCGGGTTTCCGCGGATCGAATTTACCGGCGAGTACCCGATCGGGACCGTGCGATACCAGACGGCCGAGGGGGCGGAGGACCCCGTCGAAGTTGTGCTCGAGGCCTTCAGCCCGTTTATCCCGCTCGACGCGCGGCAATCCGCCACGCCGGGGACGATTCTGCGTTATCGCGTCAAGAATCTCTCGCAAAAGCGTGTGCGGGCGGCTTTGGGTGGCTGGATTCAAAATCCCGTCGGTCAGCGGCACATGGGCCGCTACCGTGCCACGCGGCACAACGAGATTACCCGTGCGCCCGGCATGACGAGCCTCGTGATGACGATTGACGAGTCTCCGCCTCCCGCGGCTGCCGAGGTCCGCGAGCCGGAGGTCTTTGCCAATTTCGAGGGGGACTCGTACGGCAAATGGCGGACGACGGGGACCGCCTTCGGCGAGCATCCCGCGCACGGAACGCTGCCCAACCAGCAACGCGTGAGTGGGTATGGCGGGCACGGACTCGTCAATAGCTACCTTCACGGCGACGACTCGCAAGGGACTCTGACATCCCCCGAGTTCAGAATTCGCCGGCCGTACATTCAGTTCCGTATCGGCGGCGGAGACCGGCCGCAAGAGGCGTGCATGAATCTGGTCAGCGGCGGCAAAGTCGTTCGCACTGCCACCGGCAAGAACAATGAAAAGCTCGAGTGGGATTTTTGGGACGTCGGCGACCTCGTCGGGCGCAAGGCCGAGATCCAGATCGTCGATCGGGCAACGGGAGGCTGGGGGCACATCAACGTCGACGACATCCTGTTCGCCGACGCGCCGCCCAAAGGCGTGCACGTGCCGCGACTGGATCAGCAGCCCGATTTCGGCGCGCTTTTGTTGAGCGTGCTGGACGAGAAGGCGCTTGGCGCCGCAGCCGACTTCCACCACTTTCGCGCGGCGGGCGAGCTGACGCACCTCGAATCGGTTCCGTCGAGTTTTGAATTCCCGCTCGGCACTGCCAACCACGATGCCGGCCTGGTGAGCGAGTTCTCGCTCGAACCGGGCGCTGAGCACGAAGTCACGTTTTTGCTCTGCTGGCACTTTGCCGGCGGAGAGCATGGCCGGATGTACGCGAACTGGTATCCCGACGTGTCGGCTGTCGCGGTGCACCTCAAGGAAAAACTCGAACCGCTGACGGAGGTCACGCGCCTCTTTCGCGACACGTATTTCGACAGCACGCTGCCCTATTGGCTTTTGTCGCGGCTCATGATGCCAATCAGCACGCTCGCGACCAACACGGTGCAATGGCGGCGAAACGGCCGCTTCTGGGCCTGGGAAGGGGTCGGCTGCTGCGACGGGACGTGCACGCACGTCTGGAATTACGCCCAAGGGATGGCCCGATTGTTCCCGGAATTGGAACGCAGCGCTCGCGTGATGCAGGACTTGGACGTCGGCTTTGATCCCAAGACCGGGCGAGTCGGCTTCCGCGGCGAGAACCCGTCGCAGCCCTACGCGGCCGACGGCCAGTGCGGCACGGTGCTCAAGTGCTACCGCGAGCACTTGATGTCGAAAGACAAGATTTTTCTCACCGAGCACTGGCCGCGCATCAAGCAGGTCATGGAATACGAGCTGGGCCGCGACAAGAACGACGACGGCGTGATCGAGGATCGCCAGTGGAACACCTACGACCTCGACTTTGTCGGGGCCAACACGTTCGTCGGCGCGCTCTACCTCGCCGCGCTCCTGGCGGCGGCGAAGATGGCTGACTTGATGGGCGACCGCGAATTCGCCCAGCGCTGTCGTGAAATTGCCCGGAGCGGTAGCCGCTGGACGGTGAAAAATCTCTGGAACGGCGAATACTTCATTCAAAAAATCCCGCCCGGGCAATCGCCGAAGTTTCAATACGGTGACGGCTGCCTGGCCGATCAGCTGTTTGGTCAGACGTGGGCCGACCAGGTCTCGCTGGGTGATCTGTATCCGTCGGATCGAATTCTCACCGCTCTCAAAGCTGTTTATCGCTACAACTGGGCGCCGAATGTCGCCGCCCAGAGCGAGGCCCACCCGCCGCAGCGCTGGTTCGCGCGGCCGGGGGATGCCGGGCTCTTCACCTGCACGTGGCCCAAAGGCGGCCGGATGGCGGAGCCGGTGCTTTATCGCGACGAAGTCTGGACGGGCATCGAATACCAGGTGGCATCGTGCCTGCTTTATCGCGGGCTGATTCGCGAGGCCTTGAGCATTTTGCGCGGCGTCGACGACCGCTACGACGGCAAGCACCACAATCCGTGGAACGAGGTCGAGTGTGGCGACCATTACGCGCGGGCACTGGCCTCTTGGGGCTGCCTTGTTTCCGTGTCCGGTTTTCTCTACGACGGACCGGCCGGGCGTCTCGGATTCTCGCCCCGCTGGCAGTCCGACAATTTCCGCGCGTTCTTTACGGCCGCCGCGGGCTGGGGCACGCTGGAGCAGATTCGGGAAGGGCAGGCCGGGACCAAAGGGAGTCAGACGAATCGCATCCACGTGAAGCACGGCGAGGTGCGGCTCCGCGAGTTGGTATTTGAGCTGCCCGCCAGAATCGCCACGCCCAGCGTGCGCGTCGAGCTGAACGGGCAGCCACTCTCGGCCCAATTGCGGCCCCACGGGCGCCGGATGGACACGATTCTGGCCGAGCCCGTCTTGGTGGGCGCGGGCCAGTCGCTGGCCGTCGCCTTCGCCTGGTCAACGGTGTTGTGAATTCGAGGATTGACGCGCTCGACGGTAGAATCGCATGCTGTGTGCGCAAAGTATGCGATCAGCAGGCACACCAAGAGGCGCACCATGAAATACGGAGTGGAAAAAATCGAATTCTGGTCGGGCGAAATTCGCGACGCGGTCGGCGGGTTGGCTGCCGGCCTCAAGCCCGTGGTCGATGCGGGGGCCAATTTCGCCTTTGTGATCGCCCGCCGGCAGCCCGACAAGCCGGGCACTGGGCACGTCTTTTTCGGAGGGCTCAAAGGAGCCCGGCAGGCGAAAGTAGCCGCGGCAGCCGGGTTCGTCAAAGCCGACCTGGCCGGCCTGCGGGTCCAAGCCGCTGATAAACCGGGGACCGTTGAAGCAATCGTCACCGCAATGGGCGAGGCCGGTATTAATCTGCGCGGCGTCACCGCCTCGGGAGCCGGGGCGAAGTGTTCCGTAATCCTGGCATTCGACAGCGCGCAAGACCGCGACAAAGCCGCGCGACTGCTGCGCGGATAGCGGAGATTCGGCGCCGAAACTGATTCGAGGGCGCGAGCATGAGCCTGCGCGTTGTGATAGCGGTACTTCTCGTGCCCGTCGTGCTCGTCTGCGGCTATTTCCTGATCGACCTGTTCATCAAGTTCTTCCGAAAAGACTGATCGCGGCGCTCACCGCAAAATTATGTGCATCTTCTCGGTCGCGTATCGCGTCTTTCCCGATTGTCCGGTCTTCGTGCTCACAAATCGGGATGAGTCGACCGAACGACCGACGCACAGTCCGCGCATCTGGGAATCGTCGACTCCAAAAGGAGCGCGCTGGTTTGGCGGGACCGACGCACGGGCAGGGGGGACGTGGCTCGGGGTCAACGAGAAGGGGATGCTCGTCGCCGTCACCAACCGCAGGACCGAGTCCGTGCCAGCCAATCCGCATTCGCGCGGCCTGCTCTGCCGGGACCTCTTGGAATGCCGGTCGGCCAAACGAGCGCTCGATCGCCTGGGCAGCGAGCTTTCGAGCCAGGTTTATGCCGGCTTTAATCTGATTTTGCTGACGGCGCGAAGCTCGTTCATCCTGGAGGTGGCGGACGAATCCCGGATGCACAAACTGAAGCCCGGAATCCATACGATCGCCAACGGCCATCTCGACGCCGTCGACGATCCGCGGGTCCAGCGCACACAGGCACTGACTGAAGAGATGGTGCGACGCGGCGGTCGAGAGTGGACGAACTGGATCGAACGGGCCAAATCCATCTGCGCCGTTCACGCCAACGGGGAAAACCCAGGCATCTGCCTGCACGATGAGGGCTGGGGAACGGTCGGCTCGACAATTGTCGGTCTGGCGCTGGATTCCCGGGAGTCACAATATCATTATGCACCAGGGCCCCCGTGCCGAACTCCTTATGTCGATTACAGCCATGCCTTCCGCGAGTTGTTCGCCCATCGGACGTCGCGCCATTCCTAGAAGTTTGTCGACGTAATCTTTGCTCTTGCGTGCCCGCAAAAAGTTGAAAACAGATGAAACCGGGCCGTTCTCGCGTTTGTACTCACCCCTGAGCAGCGCCAAATTCGCACCGATGTGCGCTGAGCCTCCAAGCCCATCCTGACAAGGTCTTTCGAGCATGCGGAACCGAACGCGGGATCTGTTCGCAGGCATTTGCTCACTTGTCGTCATTGGTGGTTCGGTGCCGGCGTCGGAGCCCGCGAAGGTCGAATTGAGCGAGCTGAAAATGCTCGACATGCTCGGAGCCCGTCACGTCCTGGCCGCCAACGATGTCCGTGGCACGGCACTCGTCTTCCTGTCGACGGAATGCCCCATCTCGCGGCAATACATTCCGGAATTGAACCGGCTGGCGAAAACCGCCGAGGAGCGGAAGCTGGCGTTTTATGGAATCATCTCGGATTCGGCGGCGACGCGGGCTGATGCGCGGAAATTCGTCGACGAATTTCACGTCGCATTTCCCGTGCTGTTCGATGCCTCGAGGGAGCTGGCTCAATTGTTTGGGCCCGATCATGTCCCCGAGGCGTTCGTTGTCGACAGTCACGGCACGGTGCAATACCGCGGGCGGATTGACGACGTTTACGCCGATATCGACAAGCGCCGCGCCGAGCCCTCGCATCGCGATTTGTTCGACGCGATGGCCGCCGTGGCGGAAGGCAAGCCGGTCGCTACGCCCCGGACCGTAGCGATCGGCTGCCCGTTCGAGACGCCAAAGGGAGAAGCCGGGTCGTCGAAGGTGACCTACGCTCGCGACATCGCGCCGATTCTGTTTGCGCACTGCGCCGAATGCCACCGGCCGGGTGAGGTCGCGCCATTCTCTCTGCTGACCTATCAGGACGCGGCAAAGCGGGCCAAAGGGCTCGCGCGCGTCACCGAGCGGCGGTTGATGCCGCCTTGGCGGGCTGACGTGCACTACGGCCAGTTCCTCGACGAGCGGCGGATGACAGAGCGGGAAATCGCTCTGGTCAAGGCCTGGGCCGATAGCGGCGCCCCCGAGGGAAATGCGGCTGATCTTCCGCCCAAGCCAAAGTTTCCCACCGGGTGGCGGCTGGGGACGCCCGACCTTGTCGTTCCGGTTCCCGTGCGCTACAGCGTTCCGGCCGACGGTCCCGACATCTTTCAGCATTTCGTGATGCCGCTGAACCTGGCCAAGGACGAAACCGTCGTTGGTTTCGAGTTTCGTCCGGGCAATCCGGCAGTCGTCCACCACGCGATCGTCGCCATCGATACGCGTGGGGGCGCTCGCCGACGCGACGCCGAGACTCCCGAGCCAGGCTGGCGCACCTCCGGCTCGATCGACGCTTCGATCACCGGGATCCTTGGCGTGTGGACCCCGGGGATGACGCCGCGGTTCTATCCCGAAGGCGTCGGCGTAGCGCTCGACAAGAGCGCCGACCTGGTTGTGCAATTACACCTGCATCCGACGGGAAGGGTCGAGACCGACCAGTCGACGATCGCCGTCTATCTCGCGAAGAAGCCAATCAAGAGGGTCATTTCGCGTGCCCCCTTGCTGCTCGGCACGCTGGTGATCGAAGTCCCGCCGGGGGAATCGCGGTATCGTACGGGTTCGTCGGTCACGCTCCCGGTCGATTGCACGCTGACCTCTGTCTTTCCGCACATGCATCTGATCGGCAAGGAGATGAAAGTCACGGCGACGTTGCCGGATAAAAGCGTGCAGCCGTTGATCTGGATCAAGGACTGGAACTTTTATTGGCAGGACAGCTACGTCTACCGCGAGCCCGTGAAGCTGCCGAAGGGGACGCGGGTCACGATCGAGGCTTATTACGACAACTCGGGCAGGAACCCGTTCAACCCCCACCACCCGCCGCAGCGTGTGTTGTTCGGGAACGAGACCACCGATGAGATGTGCTTCGCGCTGTTTCAAACCGTGGCCGATGGAAAAGGAGCCCAGCGTCGGATGGGCGGATCGATGATGCGACAGTTCCTGGAAGAGTGGCAGACGGCCAAACTCTCGCCGGATGCGCGCGTCAAAATCATGGCCGAAGCGATGAAGCTTTTTGGCGGGGGAATGCGCGGGGGCCCTTCGCAACAACCTGCCCACGCGGAAAGCGTGGTCCGTTAGCGCGCCGCCGAGCGCGCCTCCGCGCGCGCCGAAGTGTCCCGGCAAATCGCGCAACCGCTCACGGAGGTGCTGATGGCGCGGATTGCGCCTCGACCGCCACTCGCCGTTGCCGGTTCTGGTCACATCTTTGCGCCTTCGCCCGCCCGGGAATGAAACTTGCGGTATCCTTCATGCAGAAGTTTCCCACGGGCTGAAGTCCTCGAGGAAGTAGCAATGTCACGCTCATTTTTGCGCTTGGGTGCGGTGGCTTTGGGAGGTCTTGGGCTTCTTGCTTGCCCGATGGGCGTTTTCGCACAGCGAGGTGGTTTTGGTGGAGGTGCCAGTCACTCGTCGTTTTATACGCAGGCGGTGCCGGGCGGGAGCTTCGGAATGGGCGGGGCCCTGTCGTCGGGAATCCCCGGCGGAACTCCCGGAGTGTCCGGCCGTTTCGGCTCGACCAATGGGATCGGCCAATCTGCGTTCTCGGGCAACTCTGCGGCCAATGGGTCGCCAATGTTTAGCGGCGGTCAGATGTTTAACAATGGTCCGGGCATGTTCAACAACAGCGGAGCCCTGTTCGGCGGCGCGGGGTCGACCAGCATGTTCGGCACGCAGACCCCCTTCAGTGGACTCCGTCAAATCGGTAACGCTCCCATTGGCACTCCGTCGGGCGACTTGCAGAACGGCGGACTCTATGCCCCGTATGGAACTCCGGGCGGCAACGGCATCTATGCGGGCAACACCTCCGGCTATTACACGTACCCGGGCGGCTGGGGTTACGGTGGCAACACGATGGGGGGCGGCTACGCGAACAACGATATTGGTTATCGCGGGCCTGCCAACGTCAACGGCGGCGGGTATGGGCTAGGCGGTGCCGCGCCTCAGGGAAATGTGCCTCAGGGAAATCCAACCGGCCTCAACTCTTCCGGACTCAACACGTCGACATTCAGCTCAGCGGCGTTGAATTCGGCTGGTTTCAACTCCGCGGGATTGAGTTCTGCTGGACTCAACGCGTCAGGGCTGAACACGGGGACTTACGCCTATTATGCTCCGACGTATTATGGCAGCGTCGTGCCCCAGTATAGCTACGGCCTGGGAGCCGAGGCGGTGGCTGTCGGTCCGGGGATGGGAAACATGGGCTTTCCGAACCCCGTCACGGTGGGAGCCTACCCGAACAGCAATGCCTACGGCCTGAACTCGTCGGCCTACAACGCAGGCCCGTCTGGCAACTATGCTCCGGCGTACTACGGGAACGGCGCTCAAAACTACAACTACGGGCTCGGCACAGAATCTGTTCCCACGGGTCCAGGCGTGGGCGCCTACGGCTATCCCAATCCGGCGACTCCGGGAATGTATCCGGGGGGCTCGTACGCCCCCTCTTCCGCTCCTTCTCCGTGAGTTAGGCTCGCCCGGGTCAAACAACTCCTCTTGCCGCGCGAGCGGCGTGCGCGTTGGGTTCAGCGTTCCCATTCGCGCAGACTGCCGACCAGGGCCAGCACCTCGAGGCGTTTCTTCTCGAAGATGCCGAAAAGCGTCAGCAGCCCCACGCCCAGGGCAAATAAGAAGACCCACCAGGGCCAAACGTGGCCGATGCTGCGGGCCGCGTGCCAGACCATGCTCACGATCGAGAGTAAGAGGAACGACGTTCCAAGGTACAGAAAGGCCCGCACTCGGAGCACGATGCCCGCCAGCACGCCGAGCACCGACAAACCGGCCAGCACCATTGGCAGCCAGAGCGTCGTGCCGATTCCGTGCTGGAACATCTCGCCGGTCGAGCTGACATAAATCGCCGTCATGGCGAAATACCGCACTGACGCAAGTGCCTTGGCATCGAGCCGGTCGCGATTCAATTGGGCGGCCGCCAGGATCGTCAGGCAGGGCGGAATCACGAACATCTGCGGATGGAAAAAGAGCGAAACACCTTGCTCGTAGAGCAGGCTGCACAAGGTTGCGTTCCCGACGACCGCCGCGGCCGCCGGATACACGAACGATCCGCGCCTGAGGCTCAGGAACAAATACAAGAGCCCAATCACCACCAGCACCGTCGAATAGTTGAATACCGAGCCCATGAACCAGAAACCGATCACCGGCAACACGGGCAGAAACGCCGCGCTGTATTCGACCGGCTTCGCCAGGACGTTGATCTTCAGGCGGCGAAACAGCTCCGAAACGGCGGTTCCCGCGTAGGCGATCGCCATCACCACAAGCGGCCAATACGGTTGCAGTCGATGCCGGAAGAATTCCGGGTTCGTCAGGTACAGATGAGCGAACAGCAGCCCCACGACCGCCTCGGCCGCGTAAACATAAAGGAACCGCTGCTCCTCCGAGTGGAATAACGGATCGCGGCCCGGCAGCACGGCCAGTGAGATGAGTGCTGCCGCAAGCAACGTGAGGGTCGCTGCCACCAGCAGGCTCTCTCCGATCGTGACCGGCGTTCCCGCCGTGGGGTCGAACGCACCTATCTCGAACGCCAGCACGAGGGCCAGCGTCGCAATCGTCGTCGCGGCCACGCCGGCGGCCATGCGGCGGATCGATGTGAACCAGCTGCTTGCGTGCGGGGCCAGGCGTGCGAGAGGCAGGGCATAGACAAACGTCGTCGCCCCCAGCATGGCCATCATCCGAATGGCCCGGCGCAGCTCTTCGTGCGGAATCGCGCCGACCGGGTGCATCAGGCTCCAACCGAATTGCGTGGCGGCAATCGCGCCGACTCCCAACGCCGCCGCTTGAAGAATGTCTCGCGTTCGCGTCGTCGCTAACAGGGCCAGTCCAGCGGCGAGAGCCAGTGTCGCCGTCGCCCCGCCGACTCTCAGCGAAGTTTCGTCGAAGGTCAGCACGACCCAGAACTCGACACCGATCACGAGTGCACCGATCGCCAGGCTTACCGGTCCCAGCCAGGCCGCGATGCGCTCGCCGTCGATCGCGAAGGGACTCATTCCGAGGCCCAAGCCGAATTTCTTCATCCAACGCCGAACCGTCCACAACAAACCCGACAGCACGACATATCCGGCCCCCGAGGCGGCAGCCGCGAAGACCAAATCGCGCGAATCGAGTCGCCGGCCATCGAGAAACACGGCGATGGCAATCAACCCGAGGGCATAAAGAATCGGGAAGGAGTGCTCGGCCGTGCGCTCCCAAAGCGAGCCGGCCGCCAACGCCGCCAGCACGCCAACTGCTGCCCACGCGCAGGGAGTCGCGCTCAACAGTTCGGGGAAATAGGGCTGGCGGATGAAAACCGCCAGAGTCGTAAATCCAAGGAGAAATGTTCCGATCACCGCGGCCGAGTGATGCGCTCGCAGCAGGCTCGAGGCCTCGTCGAAGAGCCGCTTGTGCCGGCGTTCATGTGTCAGTTCGATCATTAGCCAAAGCAACCCGTGCAGACCGATTCCCACGACGGCGATGTGGGCGAAATCGACGAGCGGCTGCGAGCCGACTGGCCATTTCTCTCCCAACCAGGGTCGCGCTCCAATAAAGGCGGAGGCCAACAGGGCGAAGAACAGAGACAGGTACGATCGCCGCCGACTCTCCGCGCCGACCGCGATCCCCGCCGCGCACAGCGACAGCCAAACAGCCGCGCCGGCTGCCCACCACGGACGCTGCGGGTCCAAAACCTCCGCTTTGAATGCGAAGGCGAGGATCGGGGCGAGCAACAAGAGGGCACGGTCCGCCAGTCCAACGGCTTCGGTTCGGCGGTCCAGCGATCGCGTGACGAGAGTTGCGACGGCGGCAAGTGCGAGCACCGCGCACCAACCAACCATGGCCGCGTGGTACGAGAGCCAATTGTCCGCCAGGTTCCAGCGTCCAAGCGCGGCGGCCCCGAACACGGCCGCGGCCGAAAAGAGCAAAAGCCCAATCCGAACTGCCGAGAGAGGCCAATCGGCGCGGCGATGCCAGATCCAAACGGCCGTCGCCGCAATCACGAAGATCCAGCCGAGCGGCTCGCCACAGGCTCGAACGCTGTCGTAAAGCGGCGCCGGGCGGAACCAAAGTCCGACCGTCGCCCCGGCCGTCAACAGCCCAACGATCACGCCGACGAATCCGAGCTGCGCGACAATCGGCACCTGCAGGTCAAGCTGATCCGACTCGGACGCGCCCGGGCGCCGCATGGCAAACGCTTCGATGCCGCTCCAAAAAGCCGCGGCAATCACGGCCAACAGCCCCATCTCTTGCAGAAATCGGGCGACCTCCGCGACGGTTTGCAGCTGGTTGGAAAAAATCAGCGAGAGGCCGGCCGCGAAGCCGAGCGCGAACTGAATCACGAATGTCGCGGCCAGGCCCCACAGGACGCGCCGTTCGGCGATCGCATACACCACAAACGCCGCCGCGAGGATCGCCAGAGGTCCGGTGTAGGCGACGTAGGGACTAGTGAGAAGGTGGCCGGCCGTGGTGGGGGCGGCGATGATCCGGCCAGCTCCAAGAACGTCGACCAGCGTTTGCGATGTGAGAATCAAGAGGGGCAGCGTCGTCGCGGCAATCAGGATGTCGCGGAGCCAGTCGAGTTGTTTCGTCCCGGTCTGCGGCCCGTCGGCGGTCAGTTGCGTCGGCGCCGGAATCAGCATTCGGCGAGCACTCCAGACGAGCGCAACGACCAGGCCGGCAGTCGCCGACGCCCAACGCAATGCGGTTGCCGTCTGGAAATCGCCGTCCCAGCGGCAGGCGACGAGATACGGAGCGGCGCTCAACAAGAGGGCGATGCCGCTGAGCGTCGCGCGATTCGGCCGCTCCCAATGGGCAACGAGCACTGCCAGAAACGCGAGTGAGAGTGCGACCCAAGCCCCGGCGCCCCATCCTTGTCCGTAGGGACTCGGCAAACCGGGCCAGACCCAGCCCAGAACATGAAGCGGCGCGGACAAAACCAGTCCGCCCAGCACGCACGCGATCACAACGTAGGCCGTCGCATTCAGCCAATGTTCCCGCGCCATTGCAAGCGCCGCCGCGAGCACGGCCGCAATGCCAAACGGAATGAGGACCGCGGCAACGTAGGGACGCGAGATCGCGTGAGCCGTGACCGCGGCCAACTCGGCAATGATCCCCGGCCACGTGGCCATGAGGCACGTCGCGACAAGCCCTGCCGTCACGATGCTGAGAACAACACGGTCGACGCTGGTCGGCTCACATTTCAGAACGCGGGCCAAAGCCGTCACGCGTTGACCCGCGCGTCGTGCGGCAACCCCCAGGCCACTCCAGACCGCGAGGGCGCCGAACTGCCAGTTGAGAAACAGCGGTTCGCTGAATCGGCCCGTCCACCAGGGTTGTCGGCTGCAAAAGCCCGTCACGCCAAAAGCCACGCCGATCGTCGCCAGGACCTGGGCGGCGACCGCGAAGCCTTGCGTGGCTTGCAGCAGGGCGATCGCGAGCCACAAGGCCGAGTCCCAGAACGCGTAGACGCCGTGCGTCAAGTAGTGACCGGTCCGCACGTCAAGCAGCATCGGCGCCACGATTCCCGACGTCGCGATGGCCGCGCTGGTGAACGGCACGACCAAAGCGCGATCCCGCTCGGCCGGATCCGAAAGCTCCCCGCGTCCCTTCCGGCGTGCGACGGCCGCGCAACTCAGACAGATCGTGGAGTGGACGAGCAGGCTCATCTTCCACGGATCGTTCGGATGCAAGCCGAGCCTGCCCAGCGTCTCGGCAACGCTATCGTTCATCGCCAATCCGTGCCCGATCGCGCCGAACAACAAAATCGCGGCAATCCAGCTCGCGTAACTGCGCTGGATCCACCAGGTCGCCACGAGCCAGCGGAGGGCCGCCAACGCGAAAACGAGCGTCGCCAGGTCCTGATCCGGAAGGTCCTTCCAAACGGCAAACACGGCGATGCCGACGCTCGCGGCCTGCTGGGCGACTGCGCTGGCAAAGTACGCGATCGCATGTAACCGAAACTTCGATTGCCGCAACACGCCTCCGACACCGTCGGCCACAAGCGCGAGCAGTCCGAGAATCAGCGCGGGTTGGACCGTGAGCAGGAGGCTGACCAACCCTTCCGTTGTCGCACTCGCGACTGAGATCTGCCCGGTCGCCCATTCGTAGCCCACCAGCACGGCCAGCGAGAGCGACAGCGTTGCGATCACGTTCAGGGCCGGAAATACCGCAAACCAGGCCAGCGCGGTGAAGGCAATCGCGTCGAGCAGACCGACGGCCACCAGCAAGTCGGGCCGCGGCCACGCCAGCGCCAGGGCGGCAGCCGCCAACACTCCGCCTCCCAGCGCAATCGAAGTGCCGGCAAGACGGAAGCCGGCATGTTCGGGATCGCTGAGCCGTTGGTGAATAATCAAGCCGGCGCCGGCAAGAGTCGCCGCCACGACCGCGAGCACCGGCGACAAAAGCGAGAGTGTCTCGCGCACGTCGTCGCACTTGTGCGCCAAAAGTCCCCCCGCCAGGATCAGGCCGAACGCAGCGACTCCGTAGAACCGAAACGACTGCGCCACGCGCCGCACCGTCAACCGTCGGCCATCCAACAAGCTCACCAGGTGGGCGATTGCGCCGACCAGAAACGACAAGAACGGGATCGCGAACAGGCCGAGCGTCCGCGACAAATCGGGCTCCGGCCGGGCGAGCCGGCCGATCGTCGACATGCCGACGGCCGTGCCGACGATCGCGACCACCATCGGCCACGGCTGGCGGCGGTTGAGCACGCGCGCTGCCGAAACGGCAATCGCCGTGAGCACCGACAATCCGATCGCGAACGCCACATAGTCGATCGTCCCGTAAGCCGACTTGTTTTCGTTGAGCACCATTGCGGCCAAAACGTTGAGCGGCACGAGCAATGTCGACAACAAAAGCAAGCTGCGGCTGGTGGACTTCAGCCGCCAGCGCCGCAGCGTATACAGGCCAGCGCCGTGCATCGCGGCGGTCGCGGCCAGAAAAACGGCGACCGGGAAATACGGGATCCAGTCCTTGAGCGTGGCCCACACGCTGATCACCAGCCCGACCGAACTGATCACGATCAACAGACCGCTGATCAGTTCGCCCCAACGGATGTTCTTTTCCTCCATGAACGCCTGGAGCATGTCGGCAAGCGCACGGCGCCGCTTGATCTCTGGCGGCAGCGGCTCGGCCGCCGTGCTGACCGATTCGTCCAGCGGAGTCGCGCTCGACGCGACGAAAGCTTCCGCAGGCCCCGGTGCGACTGGAGGGACCGCGTCCATTGCGGACACGGCCGCAACGGCCGGTGCGATCGGGGCGGGAAGGGGCTCCGCCTCCTCCGCTGCCTCGATGATCTCCTCCGGCTCTTCATAAGGGACAAATCCAACTTCGCGCTCGCGCGCGTCGTCGCGGAGTGCCTCGATGACCGCTTCCCAGGTTGAGGTCGAGATCTTGTTAGCTTTTGTCAAACGCTCGAGTTGGCGGCGTGTGGCAGTCAGTTCCTCGTCGAGCGTTGCCTGATGCGGAGCAATCGTGAATCCGCATTTCATGCACTGAATCTGACCGAGAGTGAGCCTGCCGGCGCAGGCCGGGCATCGCCCCATCGATCGTGGTTCAGGCGTCGGGCGGAAGATGGCGGCACCGACGAGCCATAGCCCGTGGCCGATGACCGCGACGCCGACCAGAAGGACGACGAATCCGATCAGCCCGCAAAGTGCGCCCATCCGCGCGTCCGATTCGTTGAGACGGGGAAAAAATGGCTCCCAAATGCCGCCACGAAATCGCAGATCGGCAGCACGCCCGTGAGAGGGACGGTCGGCGCAGAGTCTCAGCTCCGCCCCCCATTGGAGACAATCCAATCGGCGATTCTATTCCCAGGGCGGAGCAAAAGCCTGATTTATAACGCGCAATCTTTCGCCGGCACCGGAAAGCGGCCGTTGCGAATCGGCAACATGTCGACGCACGACAACATCAGGCGGGGCGTCGACGCCTTGGCGGAAGTACGGAGAGGGCGAAGCGCCGGCTCCGAATCGCGAGAAACGAAAGAGAACGCTCTTGGATGAAAAACACGCGCCCCGCCCGCACTTTTTTGCGGGTCTGTGCCGATTCCGGCACTACGCTTTTTCGAACTGTCGGTGAGGCTGCAACCGCGACCCGCCGTGACGACCTGCCAAGTCGGCAAGTCATGCGCTTTTGGAACAGGATCCTCGCGGTCTCCGGCAAAAACGAACGACATCCTGTCATAGCTCTTCGTGGCCACCGGTATCGGGGACAGCAACGAAGACATCCCTTTGATCCAAGCCGACGAGGAAACTCCAATGTCTCGCCCACGCTCGATTCTCAGTGGCATGTTGTTGAAGCTTTCGGCCGCGCTGGCGGTTCTCGCCTTCGCAACCGCGGCGCTCTCCAGCCGCGCCTCGGCCGAGGAAGCGACGGTCAAGGCCAGGCGGACCCTCAAGCTCGACTCCGCGGGCAACGCCGACACGCGGCTGGAAATGACCCTTCCCACCAACCTCTACACGAGGATCAAGGCGGCAACCCCGAATATGGCCGTCTTGCTGCGCCGGTTGGGAGCCGGGCGGAACTGGGCCGTCATGGAAAAAATTGA
This sequence comes from Planctomycetaceae bacterium, assembly GCA_035623955.1. Lineage (GTDB taxonomy): Bacteria > Planctomycetota > Planctomycetia > Planctomycetales > Planctomycetaceae > DASPSM01. The sequence goes on along the minus strand of DASPSM010000368.1, from coordinate 4,833 downwards.
CGGCTCATTCAACGACATGGAGAGCAAGATCGACATTCATTACACGCAGCGCGGAGTGGCCCGGATCGAGCACGGCAACCAGTGGGCCATCCCGTTCCCACCAGGCGCGACGGCCCAGCTCGTCGATATCCATGACACGATCGCGATCTACCAGGATGCCGGCAACAGTTCGCTGGGACTGGGAACCATGATCATTCGCCTCGAGTGCCCGGCCGGCAGCACCAACCTCAAAAACGATCTGAAGTCTCGGGCTTTCGTCTACGAGTACGAGCCAAAGGTCGCTCAGCAGGGAAAGGTCGACGCCAGCTTCAGCCTCGACAACAAAGAGGCGATCATGAGCTGCCTGGCCAAGTGCTACAGTAACGAGCAAATCGACTCCCTGTGGGCGGCCCGCAGCCGCTTCGACAACACCGGCTCTGCCACACTGACCGACTATAAAGTGCGGTTTCGCATCGCCGGATTCAGCTCCTGGGGCCCGTGGCATCATACGAGCAAGATCTACCCGGGGCAGCTCGTCGTGGACGCCTACTACCCGGTGCTGGATTTCGAGAAGCTCAACGGCGTGACCGGCCCTCGCCCGGCCATGCTCGAAACCGAATACGAATATCGCCGTCCGGACGGCGAGAAGGTCGCCGAGACCGAATCGCGCCGGCTCGACGTTCTGGGCTACAACCAGACGATCTTCAGCGGCCTGCCCCTGTCGGAGATTTTGAATTTCTCCGACCGAATGGAATACATGCCGGTCGTGATGGCCTCCTTCACGACGCCGAGCGATCCCGTGATTCAAGAGCTGGCCGGACGCGTGAGCGGACGCGCCGACGGAGCCGCGGCCGCTGCGAACAACACCGACGCGGTCAAGTTCCTGCGTGCGTTTTACGAGTTCCTGTCCGAGAACAAGGTTGCGTACCAGACTCCGCCGACGTATGTGAACGGCGCGCAGATCGGCCAGCACATCAAGTACGGCCGCGACGTTTTGCGAAACCACGCCGGCACATGCATCGACCTGGCGATCCTCTGGGGCAGCACGTGCGAAGCGGTCGGGCTGCGGCCCGTGTTGATGCTGATCTCCGGGCACTGCTTCCCCGCCGTCTACCTGCCGGAAGGACAGCTCGTGGCGATCGAAGCGACGGCCGTCGGCAAATACGACTTCGAAAAGGCGGTCGAGATCGGGATGCAGGAGCTGCAGCAGGCCCGGCAAGGCGAATACATCGAAGTCGACATCCTGGCGCAGCGGAAGGCGGGAATCCAGAGCCTCGATCTGCCGACCGTCTCGCCCCTGTTCCTCACGCAGCTCGGCTATCGCTTCACCAAGGCGCAACCAGTCCATCAACAACAAGTTCAGCCTCGCCCGTCGATCATCGGCACATGGGGCTTCTACGGGCAAACGCCGATGGGGCTCGCCGACCTGGGTCTGGCGCTCAATGCCACGGGCAGAATGGCCTTCTTCGTCACGTTCACGGACGCGAACGGCCAAAAGTCGGAGGGGAAGTTCATCGGCACCTGGCAGATCAGCGATAACCTGCTGGCCCTCACCGACCAGAACGGCAATACGCAGCGCTACAAGTTCCGGTTCGAGGGAGACCAACTGTCGGTCTACTTCAACAGCTGGGATCTGACGATCCACTTCCAGCGCTACCACCCGAAGTCCTAAGGTCTTTCAACAAAGCGGTCGGCGCCGACGGAATAACCACGATCTTCGTGGGGCGGGGCACGCTCCGCTCATCGGGCTTAATCACTTAGCCAGTCGAAGCATACGGCACAGCGGCCTCCGGTCGACGAATCGGGCATCGGGGCTGTCACACTCCTTTCGGTCGGCGGTATTGGGGTAGTTGACCCTTCAACATACCCAATTAACCCCAAGCCCTAAGGAGCTTGAAAATGACCCCCGCAAAAATGACCCGTACGCTTCTGAAACTCGCTGCCACCTTCGTTCTGCTCGTCTGCACGACCACGACCTACGCGCATGCCGGCGAGGTGACCCTCAAGGTCAAGCAGACCTTCAAACTGGACTCGGTCGGAAACGCCGACGTCCGGCTGCAAGTCTCCGCGCCTACTAACGTTTACACCGTGATCAAACTCAGGAACCCGAATATCGCCGTCCTCCTGCGCAAGATCGGCGCGGGGCGCGGCTGGAACCTCCTGGAAAATGTCGACGGCTCGTTCAACGACATGCAGAGCACGATCGACATCCATTACACCCAGCGCGGAGTGGCCCGCATCGAGCACGGCAACACATGGTCGATTTCATCCGGACCAGACGAGCCGCGCGAGCTGGTCGACGTGCACGACACGACTGCGCTCTTTCAAGAGGCGGGCAACACTCAGTGGGGCCTGTCTACCATGATCGTGCGCCTCGAATGCCCGGCGGGGAGCAAGAACCTCAAAAATGATCCGGCCGCGCGGTGCTTCTCGTACGAGTACGAGCCGAGCGTCCCCGTGAACGGAAACACCGACGCCCAGTTCAACGTCGATCACAAAGACACCCTCATGAGCTGCCTGGCCAAGTGCTACAGCAACGAGAAATTTGGATACATGTGGGCGGCCCGCAGCCGCTTCGACAACACCGGTTCGACGACGCTCTCCGACTATCGCGTGCGGTTCCGGATTGCCGGCTTCAGCTCCTGGAGCCCGTGGCATCGCGCGAGCAAGGTGTATCCGGGGCAGGCGGTCATCGACCCGTACTATCCCGTGTTCGATTTCGAGAAGCTCAACGGCATCACCAGCCCGCGTCCGGCGATGTTGGAGACCGAGTACGAGTATTGCCGTCCCGACGGCGAGAAAGTGACGCAAAGCGACTCGCGCCGGCTCGACATCATGGGGAATAACGAGACGATCTTCAGCGGGCTGCGAGCCTCGGAGACCCTGAACTGGGCCGACCGGATGGAATATATGCCCGTCATTCTGGCCTCGTTCACAACCCCGTCCGATCCGGTGATCCAACAATTAGCCGGACGCGTGGCTGGACGCACCGGTGGGGCCAACGCCGCCGCCGACACCGACGCGGCGATCAAGTTCTTGCAGGCATTCTGGGATTTCCTGTCCGAGAACAAGCTAGCCTATCAGACGCCCCCGGGGTTGTTTCACGGGGAGCAGCAAGGCCAGCATGTCAAGTACCCCCGTGACGTTCTGCGAAACCACGCCGGCACCTGCATCGATCTGGCGATCATGTGGGCCAGCACGTGCGAAGCGGTCGGACTGCACGCCCAGTTGGTCTGTATTCCCGCCCATTGCTTCCCGGTCATCACTCTGCCGAACGGCACTACCGTGGCAATCGAATCGACGGTCATGGGCCACACGACGCTATTGGAGGCGACTAAGCTCGGCCAACAGGATTTGCAGAAGGCTCAGCAGGGGGATTCGATCTTCGTCGACATTCAAGCCATGCGAAAGGCCGGGTTCGAGAGTGCCGATCTGCCTGCCGTCTCGCCGACCTTCCTGACCGACGAGGGCTACCACTTCGAGCCGCAACTACAACAGCAACAGGCTAACGCCGGCCAGGAAAACGGCAACAACCAATCGCAGGCCGCTCCTTCGCTCGTGGGCGTCTGGGAATTCCGCGGTCAGCTCTCCGTCGGCAGTACTTTCATCGGCGTGGCGCTCCTGCAGGACGGAAGAATGTCCTCCATCGCCATCATCGAAAAGGCCGACGGTCAACGGACCCAGCTCAAGAGCACCGGGACCTGGCAGGTGCATGACAACATCCTGGTCCTCACCGACCAGAATGGGCCGATGGAATTCCAGTTCCAGTTCCGAGGCGACGAGCTCTTGATCTACCACCCCCGCCTGCAAACGTGGTTGGCCTTCCACCACCCGCAGCCGACCTCCCAGGGCTAGGCCCGCGGTCTTGTTCGTGAGTCTCGTTCGTCAGTCCACACCCGAGCCGTCCGTCAAGTTTCACTTGGCGGGCGGCTTCGGCGTTTGCGCATCGACGCAATGGTTGGTGTCGCGCCAAACGGTGGCTGGAGGTTTCTACCGGCGGCGCGCATTCTTGCTCCCCTCTCCCCTTGCGGGAGAGGGGCCGGGGGGTGAGGGGTTGTCTTTCGCGCCGCGCCCCCTCACCCCTGAACCCCTCTCCCGCAAGGGGAGAGGGGAACAGGAACGTCGGGTTCGCGTTCGCTTGTCGTCGCGTCTGGCGCTGCGATGGTGTGCCGCCGTCCGCTTCTGGTCCGCCGCGGCGGATAACACCCTACGCTTGATCGATGCCACGCCGCTGCTTCCAGTCGGCCGGCAGAAGGTCGCGGACGTAATCCATCAGGCCCAGCGCGGCGAGCTCCTCTTCGACGTCGTCGGGTGACGCGTCCTCCAGACCGTCGGCGATCTCTTCGATCAGGAGTTCGGCGAACTTGACGCGGGCGCGGCGGAGCTGCTGTCGGACCGATTCGGGAGTGACCGATCTCTTGGTCTTCTCGGAGAGCCGTTCGGCGAGTTCTTCGGAACCGGCCTCGGGAAAGGCCGCTCGCAGACGCAGCAGCACGACGGCCGACGAATCGGGCTGCGAGCGCTCGAACTGCTCCAGCGCTGACCAGGTCAGATCGAGCGCATTTTGCCGCCAACTGGCAAGCCAGTTCGGGTCTTCGGATACCTCCGCCCCGGCGACCTCTTCGACGTCGACCGCGGCGGAACGGCGGCGATTCTCGCTTTCCCAGTAGTTCCGGGCCATGTTGCGAACAGAAACCTTGAGCAGGTCCCGGAACCGCCCGCGATTGGGATCAGCCCCGGCAAAGTCGCCGCTCAAGAGCCGCACAATGGCGTCCTGCGCGATCTCGTCGGCCCGGCCATCGTCCTGCAGAATGGCTCGCACGTAGGTGCGGATCGCCTTCGAATAGCGCAACA
>DASPSM010000347.1:0-2018 GCA_035623955.1 Planctomycetaceae bacterium | reverse complement strand
TGCGCGAGGTGCCGCTGGATTCGAACGCTGCGGCGTTCGCGTTTGTCTCGTCGCTGTTGGCGGGGAAGATTGACGTGGTCGTGTTTCTGACCGGCGTCGGCGCCCGCGCCCTCCTCGACGCGGCCGCCACCCGCTTCGATCCCGAGGAGATTCTCACGGCCCTTCGGCGGGCGACCGTAGCCGTCCGCGGGCCGAAGCCATCAGCCGTCCTTCGAGAGTGGCAGGTGCCGGTCACGATTCGGGCCGACGAGCCCAACACGTGGCGCGAGCTGCTGGCAGCAATGGAGATCGCGGGAGTCGTCGAGGCCAACCGCGTCGCCGTGCAGGAATACGGTCGGCCAAGCACCGAGTTCGTGCAGGAACTCACCCGGCGGGGCGCGACGGTTGAACAAGTGTCGGTCTATCGCTGGGCTCTTCCGGAGGATGTCGAGCCGCTGCGCTCGGCCGTCCGCGAAACGATCGCGGGCCACTTCGACGTTCTGCTCTTCACCAGCGCCCACCAACTGGAATGCGTGCTGGAAGTGGCTGGCTCGTCGGGGCAGGCGGACACGTGGCGCGCGGCGGCAAGTCGCTGTGTGATTGGGTCGATCGGCCCGACCGCCAGCGAGACAATCCGCGAGCACGGCCTGCCGGTTGATGTGGAAGCGGTCCCGACGCGAATGGGGCAGCTGGTCGTCCAGACGATAAGCGTCGCGCCGGAAATCCTGGCCGCCAAGCGCAACTGACCGGCCGCTCGCCAATCGCTCTGCTAAGATTGGTTCGGAGCCAGTTGATGACGCCGGAGCTTTATAACAGTCGGTTTCTGCGCGCCGCCCGTCGCGAGCCCGTCGACACGACGCCCGTGTGGATCATGCGGCAGGCCGGCCGCTACCTGCCCGAGTATCGCAGCGTTCGGGATAAGGTCTCGTTCCTCGAACTGTGCAAGCGGCCCGAGCTCGCGGCCGAGGTCACGCTGACCGCTCAGCAGGCGCTAGGCGTCGACGCGGCCATTTTGTTCGCCGATTTGCTGCCCATTCTTGAGCCGATGGGTTTTCAGCTGGAGTACACGGCGGGCGGCGGGCCGAAGATTTTGAACCCCATCCGCACGCTCGACGATCTCGAGCGCGTGCGGCCAGGCAGCCTGGGGTGCCACCTGGGCGAGTTGGGGTTTGTTTACGACACGGTCCGCCTTGTCCGCAAGCAGTTGCCAGCGGGCATTCCGCTGTTGGGGTTCGCCGGGGCTCCCTTCACCTTGGCCTCGTACGCGATTGAAGGGGGCGGGTCGCGCGACTTCGCCCGCACCAAGCGACTGATGTACGCCTGCCCCCAGCTTTGGGATGGGCTGCTGCGGCGGTTGGCCAACTCGATTGTGGGCTACCTAGAACGTCAGATCGGGGCGGGCTGCCAGGCCGTGCAGATCTTCGATAGCTGGGCCGGCTGCTTATCGCCTGCCGACTACCGTTGCTATGTACTTCCGTATTCCCGCCGTGTGTTCGAGAGCCTGCCGCCCCAGGTGCCGACGATTCATTTCCTCACGGGAAACCCGGCCCTCTTGCCGCTACAGCGCCAGGCCGGCGGGTCGATCATCGGGTTGGATTGGCGTGTGGACCTTGGCGAGGCCTGGAAGCTCGTCGGTCACGACGTAGCCGTGCAGGGGAACCTGGACCCGCTCGTTTTGCAGGCCGACCTCCCAGTTTTGAAGACTCAGACAGGGGCAATTCTCGATGGCGCCGGCGGCCGGCCCGGTCACATCTTCAATCTCGGGCATGGCGTGTTGCCAGAAACGGATCCTGAGCAAGTCAAGGCGCTCGTGGCAATTGTCCACGAAATGGGGGTTGCGCGCCGATAGCCCCAAAAACGCGAAGTCTTCGGTCGTCGCATGAGCCCAGAAGCACAAGTTCTTCATCAGCCGCCTGTCGCGGCCGCGGATCGCATGGCGCGCGTCGCCGTAATCGGAGGCGGGATCAGCGGGTTGGCCGCGGCTCACCGCTTGATCGAGTTGGCTGCTCAACACGGAAAAAACCTCCATGTCGAGCTGT
>DASPSM010000345.1:0-19102 GCA_035623955.1 Planctomycetaceae bacterium | reverse complement strand
CGGTGCTCGCGCTGTTGCAGTCCCCCGACACCTGGCGCAAGCCGATCGTCCGCGACGTGCTGATCGAGCGCCTCGCACGTCGATATCTGGCCGCTGGCGAGAACGGAGGCTATTCGGCCTGCGCCTGGCTCTTGAGTCACGCCCCCACGCCGGCCGATGCCGAGCGCATCGTCGCGGGAATGGAAACGCAATTAGCCGGCCGCAACCTCGATCACGTCCCAGCCGAGTTGGCGCCGGCGCTGCAAAAGCTCGTAAAGAGCGAGCGCCCGTCGCCGGTCGCTCTGTGCCTCGCGCTACGTTTGGGCGATCCGGAATTCGTGAGCAAGCTCGAGTCGCTGGCCCTCGATCGCTGTGCGCCCCAGGCGGACCGGCTCAAGGCAATTCGTGCATTGGCCGAGGCTGGACCACCCTCGAGCGCCGATCAGCTTGTGCCGCTCGTCTCGGGCTGCGAGACCGACACGATCGCGGAAGCCGCGCTCACCGCTCTCGGCCGGTTCCATGCCGAATCGATTGGCACTCGGCTGTTGCAAGGGTGGCCCGAGATGTCGTCCAAGCGTCGCGATCGGATCGTCGATGCGCTCGTCAGTCGCCGGATCTGGACGCAGCAACTGCTCGCGGCGATCGCCGCGCATCGAGTCGATCCAAAGATCGTAACGATCGACCAGCTTCGCCGCATGCTCCTGCACGGCGATCCGGCGATCGGCCGAGAGGTTGCGGCCCGCTGGGGCAGCATTCGCAGCACGACGCCGCGCGAGAAACAGGGGCGGATCAACGCGATTTCGATTCTCCTTGGCAAAGCTCCTGGACACTCCAAGGATGGTCACGCTCTCTTCACCAAACACTGTGCGGTCTGCCATCGCCTGTTCGGCGAAGGGAACCAGATCGGCCCCGACCTGACCGCGGCGGACCGCAAAAACCTGCGCGTGCTATTGCCCAACGTGGTCGATCCGAGCGCGGTGATTCGCCCGGAGTTTCGGGCGTACAACGTCGTCCTGCACGACGGGCGGATTCTCAACGGGCTGCTGGCCGACTCGAACAGCGAGACGATCACCGTGTTGGACGCGAAGAATCAGCGAACGGTCGTCAAGCGCACCGACGTCGAAGATCTGCGCGCCTCAGAACTCTCGCTGATGCCCGAGAACATCCTCGCGCCGCTCACCAACCAGGAAATCCGCGACCTGTTCGCATACCTGCGATCAAAGTGACCTCCCTCGGCATGCGTTGGATGTGACAAGTCCGCCACGGGTGGACGCCGGCACACCACCCCTCTCCGATTGCGTGAATAGCAGCAAGAGATTTCACATCTAGCCCGTCCCTCGGTACGCTGCAACGTGCGGCGGCCGGAGTCGGACCGTGCGGGGTTCGTCCCGGGGGCTCGCCTCCGGCCATCGAGTGTCGCTACTCGGAAACTGCAACGGAGGATCGAAAATGACATCGCGCTTTGTCCAACGAAGAGGCAGAGCGGCGCTCGCCGGAGTGGCGGCCGCCGTCGCCTCTGGAATCTTCTGGTCCGCCGCTCGATCGGCCGACCAGCCGCCGCCGTCGAGTTATGCGCCGGTGGTCATCAAGGAGACGTTCGAGCAGATCGAGCAAAAGATGAAGGCCGACAAGCCGGCCGTCATGCAGCGGCAGAAAGATCTCCTCGCCCAGCGCTACGATCTGTCGGATAAGCCGTCGTCCGACACGAAGATGGGCCACAGCAAGCCCGTGCAAGAGGGAGTTCGCGCGAAACTACCGTCCGGCACGTCGTGGGACGACCTGGCCGGGATGACCCCGGAACAGATCCAGGACAAGGACTTGTTTCCGCCCGGTTTCATGCCGCTGCCCCACCCGCACCACTCGGAAGGGGGCATGGTCTTTCCCGAAGCCCACATCAAAGAAGTGCTGAAACAAGAGGGGCGCGATCTCAATCGCTTCGACCTCGAGTTCGATTTGCCCGAGCACTTCCTGCCCGAATTTCCGCCGGCGATCTACCTTACCACGCGGCCCGACCTCGGGGACGTTTCGCAGGGAAAGCTGGTGACGATCGAAAACTACTATCAGCTGTTCAACGGCATTTTGAATCCGAAGCAGCTCGAAGGCTTGCGGTTATTGCTGACGCCGTTCGCCCAGCAGCAGTTCAACCAGACCGAGGATCGGCGCTCGGAGAAGCCCAGCCGCGGCGTCGTTTGCTTCGATTGTCACGCCAACGGACACACCAACGGCGCGACGCATGAGGTGGGCGACATCCGCCCGCAAGAGTTCCGGCACCGCATCGAGACGCCGAGCTTGCGCGGGGTCAATATTGAGCGGCTCTTCGGCTCGCAGCGGGCTCTCAAGTCGGTCGAGGACTTCACCGAGTTTGAGCAGCGGGCTGCCTACTTCGACGGCGACCCGGTGATCGCAACCAAGAAGGGGGTCAACATTCTCGATCGCGGCAGCCAGGTCCACGCGATGGCCGAGTTCCAGGAGATCCTCGATTTCCCGCCGGCGCCCAAGCTCGACCTCTTCGGCAAGCTCGACCCCGCGAAGGCATCGCAGTCCGAGCTTCGCGGCCAGGAGGTCTTCTTCGGCAAGGGGAAGTGCGCCATCTGTCACGTTCCGCCGTACTACACCGACAACTTGATGCACAACCTTAAAGTCGAGCGGTTCTACAAGCCGCACGACATCAACGGCGAATTTGCGTCGGCGGACGGACCGATCAAGACGTTTCCGCTGCGGGGGATCAAGGAATCGCCCCCTTACCTGCACGACGGGCGGTTGCTGACGCTCGACGACACGGTCGAGTTCTTCAACCTGGTGCTCGGAACCAAGTTGACCAAAGAGGAGAAAGCAGACCTGGTGGCATTCCTCAGGTGCCTATAGCAGCGCCCCGAATTCTCGGGTGCGAACTTTGAATTTAATGGGCGGCCGTCTGAAAGTCGCTTGGGGTCCTCATTCTCTGCCTTGTCCATCTCGAAAGGCCGGGGTGGGGACCCCGTTCTTCTCTTCGTCTTCGCGAGCGTGGTGACAAAAACGGTCAGCGCGGCCGGGCGCTAGAGCGCCGCGACTCACTCGCTCTGCGGAATATACTTGTTGTACATCGCGGCGTAGTCCTCGCGGACAGGGCTGAAGACGTCGAGGACAACGGCCGGCCCGCCGACGGCAACCGCTTTGTGCGGCGTGTTTGGTGGGATCAAAAACAGCGAGCCGGGCTCGCAGACGCGCGTCTCCCCGCCGATCGTCAGCTCAATCTTGCCCTTGAGCAGCATCCCCCCCTGCTCGTGCGGATGATTATGCAAGGGAACGACGGCCCCTTCGTCCATCTCGAGGTACGAGAGCATCAAATGGGTGCCGTAGGGCGTTCGCATCCGACAACCGGGTACGGCTTCGATCGGTTTGATTTTCTTAATGTCGATAAAGGGCATGTCGAAGTCTCGGACGGAGGCTGTTAATAAAGATCGCGTCGGGTCGCCGACGCGGCACTTAGGACGCAACGCGTGGCCGCATCCGGCGGGTGCCGTTGACCCGTTCACCCTAAGGCTCGCCTCTGCGCAACGCAACCGCATTCGCTACAATTCGTTAAGCGACCGAGTCGCTTGCTGGCCGCGGCATTTCCGACTCGACCAGCGGCGTGACAGGCGATATTATTCCCCATCTCTTATTGGCCCCTGCAACAAAGAGGCAAAAGGCGACCTTCGGGAGCCTCGGTCAACGGGAATCGGGGAGCGAGTCCAGGTCGCATCGCAGGGAAGGAAAAAATCCCCGGCACACAACGTCGCCCCCGGTGTGCGCCAGGCAACTGACTGACATCCCACTACGGGCGAGCCACAAGACCGAACATGGACCCGCGCTTCATTCGCAACTTTTCCATCGTGGCCCACATCGACCACGGGAAAAGTACGCTGGCCGATCAGCTCTTGCTCAAAAGCGGAGCTATCTCGCAGCGCGAGTTTCGCGAGCAGGTGTTGGACGACCTCGAAATCGAGCGGGACCGCGGGATTACGGTGAAGGCCCGCGCCGTTGCGATCCATTACACCCTCGACGGCCAGGAGTACGAGCTCAACCTGATCGATACGCCCGGACACGTCGATTTCCACTATGAGGTCTCGCGCAGCCTGGCCGCGTGCGAAGGGGCGCTGCTCTTGGTCGACGCCTTTCAAGGCGTGCAGGCCCAGACGGTGGCCAATGCCCTCGCCGCCATCAACGGCGACCTGGTCGTCATTCCGGTCATCAACAAGATCGACCTGCCGGTGACGCGGATCGACGAAGTGCTCGAAGAGATCGAGACAGTCGTCGGTCTCGACGCCACCGAGGCGTTGCAGATCAGCGCGAAGCAAGGGATCGGCATCGACGACGTGTTCCGCGAGATCGTCAAAAAGGTTCCCTCGCCCAAGGGCAGCCCGACCGATCCGCTGCGGGCCCTCGTCTTCGACAGCAAGTACGACACTTATCGCGGCGTGGTGACCTACGTCCGGGTCAAGGAGGGGACGCTTACGACCGGGAAGAAAATGCGGTTCATGAGCACGGGCACGTCGCACGAGATTCTCGAACTGGGCCAGTTTCGACCGAACATGGTCCCGTGCGATTCGCTCGGCCCGGGGCAGGTCGGTTACATCATTACGGGCCTCAAGGAACTGGGGACCGTGCACGTCGGCGACACGGTCTGCGATCCGCAGAACCCACCCGCCCAGGCGTTACCCGGTTATCACAAGCCCCAGCAGATGGTCTTCTGCGGCATGTATCCGATCGAGGCTACCGACTTCGAGAAGCTGCGCGAGGAGTTGCAGAAGCTGAGCCTCAACGACGCGAGCTTTTCGTTCGTTCCCGAAACGAGCGATGCGCTCGGGTTTGGCTTCCGCTGCGGGTTCCTGGGGCTGTTGCACATGGAGATCATCCAGCAGCGGCTGGAGATCGAGCAGGACATCGACCTGATCCAGACGGCCCCTAACGTCACCTACGAGCTCTTGTTGCGCGGCGGCGAGATCCGCATGATCGACAACCCGCAGATGGTGCCCGACGTCGGATCGATCGAAGAATTCCGCGAGCCGATCGCCAAGGTGAATTTCATTCTGCCGGCCGAGTGCATCGGCACGATCATGACGCTCTGCGAGGACCGCCGAGGCATTTACAAGAGCACCGAATACCTTGGCCCGAAGCGAGCCCAACTGATCTACGAGCTGCCGCTGGGCGAAATCATTTTCGACATGTACGACAAGCTCAAGAGCGCGACCCGCGGCTACGGCACCATGGATTACGAGGTGATCGGCTTCCGCCCGTCCGACCTGGTCAAGCTTGACGTCCTGGTCAAAGGCAACCGGGTCGACGCGCTTTCGACGATTGTGCACCGTTCCAACGCCGACAAACGGGGCCGAGCGCTCGTGAAGCGGCTCAAGGGGGAAATCTCGAAGCACCAGTTCGAGATTCCGCTGCAGGCGGCCATCGGCTCGCGGATCATTGCCCGGGAGACGATCTCCGCATTGCGGAAGAACGTCACCGCCAAGTGCTACGGCGGCGACATCACCCGCAAGCGCAAACTGCTGCAGAAGCAACGCGAAGGCAAGAAGCGGATGAAGCAGTTCGGCGAGGTGGAAATCCCGCAGAAGGCCTTTTTGTCGGTGCTCGAAGTCGGCGGCGAAGAATGATGCTTCTCGAGATCAGTTCGCGATGCCACCGCTGCCCCAGTCTGATACCGTGACCCAGGTTGATGCGGCCGTGCCGACACTGCAAGCGGCACAAGAGCCGCAGGTCCCTTCGGCTCGAAAAAAGCAGCGCGTGAACTTGCGCGCCGTCATCGACGCGGGCATTTGCCTTTACGTTGCTGTGATTTTGTTCCGTACGTTTGAGATCGAAGGGTACATCATCTCGACCGGCTCGATGGCCCCCGACCTGTTGGGCTTTCACAAGCGCGTCGTCTGCCCCACCTGCGGCTACGAGTTCGCCCACGGGATTTCGATCAACGACCTCGGCACCATCGCCGACACCAGCGACGAGTTGTCGCACGAAGGCCCCGGGCAGGTCCGCTGTCCGAATTGCGGCGAAGAGCAGATCGACATCCGCTCGATCCCCCCCAACCACGGCGACCAGCTGCTCGTTCAAAAGAACGTGTTCGAGTTTCGCAAGCCCCGCCGCTGGGAAGTTGTCGTGCTCAAAAGCCCGACGCGCCCGATCCCGTTTGTTAAGCGCGTCGTCGGGTTGCCGAACGAATCGGTGCAGATCCGGGATGGAGACATCTATGCCGACGGCCAGATCTGTCGCAAGAACCTGGCGCTGCAGCGCGCGGTGCGGATTCTGGTCAACGACAACGACTATCTACCCGACGATCCCCCCGACGGGCAAAGCTGCTGGCTGATCGAGGACGAAAAAAGCGGCTGGTCGAGCAAGGGTCGAGGCTTCGCCTTCGCTCCCCCGCCCGGCGAGCTACCCGCCGATAAGAACGCCCATGCTGCATCGGCAGCGTCGGACCGCGATTCGTCGGCCTGGATCGCCTTTCGCCGGTGGGCGCGGCACGGCGGACGTTTTCGCACGGTCGTCCCGATTGAAGACGCAAAACCGGTTGTCCACATCCAGGCAGGCGCCTTTCCCCAGGTTCGCTACGACCAGGCGGGACGCAAACTCGAGGCCACCGGAGCCATCACTCGGGCTGAACGCGATCGGCTGTTGATGCTCAACTCCGCGCCCGCCACCCTAGCGGCAATCGAGAAACTGTTCGCCGAATCGCACGTGGCCCCAGTGACCGACGACTACGGTTACAACCACGCGTACGCCGGCGTGATTCCGCTTCCCGTGCGCGATCTGTTCCTCGAGTGCGACGTCTCGCTCGGCTCGGGGGAGGGAGAAGCAACTTTCGAGATCAGCGACGGGCGCATGGCGTTTCGCGTCGTTTTGAATCGCGAGAAACACTACGCTGAGTTGGACCTCGTGGGGCAGCGCGCGTGGTTGTATCACACGGATTACCCTGCCGGCACATTCGACAAGCCCCTCAAACTCGAGTTCTCGACGTTCGACCGCATGGTGACCGCGGCGGTAGACGGGGCGCTCTTGTTCCCGCCCTGGGAATGCCCCACGGACCCGGCCGAGCCGTCACGGATTCCCGTGCGGATCGGCGCTCGCGGAATCGCGGTCGAAGTGTCGCATTTGCGCGTCTATCGCGACGTCTACTACACGCGGGGCGGCGGACGAAATGCCGTCGATCAGCCCATTCAACTTGGTGCGGACGAGTTCTTTGTGCTGGGCGATAACAGCCCGGTCTCAAACGACGGCCGCAGTTGGCCCCAGGGCGCGATCAAGCAATCGCAGTTGATCGGTAAGCCGCTCGTCGTGCACTTGCCGTCACGGCCGGGCCGCATCAGTTTGGGCGGATTCACGCGTTACGTTCGCATTCCTGATTTCAGCCGCATTCGATATATTCGGTAGAGTTTCTGCCACCTTGGGTTGCGACTAAGAAACGGAGTCGCCGGTTCTTACATGGCTTCGACGACAAAGACCAAAGGGCCCTCGCAGGATCCCTCAAAGCCGATCGAGCCCAAGAGCAAAGGCGGCCCCGCGACGAAGGGCGCCTCATCGCATCCCGAGACTGCCCGCCCTACGGCCATGCGCGAGACGATCGAATCGATCGTTGTCGCGTTCATTCTGGCCTTCATGTTCAAGACCTTCGAAGCCGAGGCGTTCGTCATTCCCACCGGCTCGATGGCCCCGACGCTCTACGGGCGCAACAAAGCGGCTCACTGTCCGAAGTGCGGCACCGACTTCACCATCGGGGCCAGCGACGAGGTCGAGACCGAGACCGATTATGTGATTCCGGGCGCGCGAATCGATTCGGCCATCTGTCCCAACTGCCGCTATCGCCTCGGCAACGAGCAGATTTACGACGTTCCCGTCTTCAAAGGAGACGGCATCCTGGTCAACAAGTTTTCGTTTGAAATTCGCGACCCCGAGCGCTGGCAAGTGGCCGTCTTCAAATACCCCGAAGAGCCCAAGACCAACTACATCAAGCGCTGCGTCGGCCTGCCCAACGAAACCATTTGCATTCGGCAAGGCAACGTCTATGGCAAAAACGAGCACGGGGAGTGGCAGATTCTCCGCAAGGATCCGGACAAGCAGCGCGTGCTGCAAATGAACGTCTACGACAACGACCATCCCGAGCGGCCGCTGGTCGACGCGGGTTGGCCCGAACGCTGGGCGGCCGTCAAAAAGGTGGATGGCCCCAACGCGATCGCCGGCTGGTCGACCGATACGCAGGGTTGGATCCCCGACGCGCAGGCTCGCTCGTTTCATTTGCCGCTCGATCGGGCCAAGGATTTTCAGTGGTTCCGCTATCGCCACTACGTTCCAACCGAAGACGCGTGGCGACGGGCCGCGCAGGGACTGACGCTGGAACCGCAGGCCCGGCTGATCACGGACTTCTGCGGTTACAATGCTTTCTCCAGCTCGAACGGACGGATTGTCGCGGACGATCTCGGCTTTTACTGGGTCGGCGATCTGACGGTCAATTGCCGCATCAACATCGAAAAGGCCGACGCGGACGGCCAGGTGCTCCTCGAATTGAACGAAGGTCCGCGGGTCTACCGCTGCCGCATCGATCTGGCCAGCGGAAAAGCAACGCTGGTCTATGCCGAGCCGCGCGACAAGAAAGATCCGGGCGAAGAGCACAAGCTGGCCGAGGCACAGACCCGCTTTGCCGGCTCGGGCCAGCACGACGTGTCGTTTGCCAACGTCGACGACCGGCTGTGCCTGTGGATCGATAACCGTTTGATCGACTTCGGTCCGGGAGCCAGTTACAGCGCGTACGGCGGCTCCGACATCCAGCGCCCTTGGGACGAAGACCTGATCCCCGTGGGAATCGCGGTGCGCGGCGCGGAGGCGACCGTCTCGCGACTGCTGCTGCAGCGAGACATCTACTATCGCAACGACTTCGTCCACCAGCGGAGCGGCCCGTTTACCGACGAATCGTCGTACGAGAACATCGAGGAATACGACGGCTCCAAAGAGGACCTGGTGCGCGACCAGACCCATCCGGCCGAGTGGTTCCGCGAATACGAAAGCCACCTCGCCTCGCGCCAGACCGGGCCCGGCCAGCGCTACGAAAACATTGCGTTCGAGTTCACGATGGGCCCCGACGAGTTCTTCATGATGGGGGACAACAGCCCTCGCAGCAAAGACAGCCGCTTGTGGTGGAATATGCGGCACGCCGTGCACAACTACGCGGTCCCGCGCGACGCGCTTGTGGGCAAGGCGTTCTTCATTTACTGGCCCCACGGCATCCCGTTTCTCAACGATGGGCGCGGCTATCCCACCGGCCCGGATTCGATTCTGAATAACGACCTGACCGGTCCCTTTTTCTACAACTACACTCGCAACGCCAACGGCGATCCGATTCTCGATACGGATTACCCCAAGCGGCGGATTCCCTTTTATCCCGACATCGGCCGGATGCACCGCATCCGATAATTTGCAGGGTGTGTCAAGGCCGGCTTTGCGGCCGTTGCCACACCATTCCGGTCCAACCGCGGAACAAATGGCCCTCACCCCAGCCCTCTCCCATCGGAATGGGAGAGGGTGTAAGATTCCGCTTCCGCAAGCTCGGTCGACTCCGAATGTCGGGCTGCGTCAAGGAGGACAATGCCATGCCGCTTTTGGAATGCATCGGCCTGGTGAAGGATTACCCGGGTAAGCGGGCGGTTGACGACGTCGACTTCTACGTCGAGCGCGGTGAAATTGTCGGCCTCTTGGGTCCCAACGGCGCCGGCAAGACCACGTCGTTCCGCATGGCTTGCGGACTGATCGCTCCCACCAAGGGAACGGTGCGCTTGGGCGGGAAAGACGTCACGCGCTGGCCCATGTACAAGCGGGCCCGGTTCGGCATGGGTTTTCTCCCTCAGGACAACAGCATCTTCCGCAAGCTGTCGGTCGAGCAAAACGTCTCTGCGATCCTCGAATACCTCTCCGTCAGTCGTAAAGAGCGGAATCTGATGATTGACCGGCTGCTCACGCAGTTCGGCCTGCAGAACAAACGGCGCCAAGTGGCTTCGACTCTCTCCGGCGGCGAGCGGCGACGGCTCGAGATTGCCCGCTGCCTGGCGAGCAAGCCCTCGCTGATCCTGCTGGACGAACCGTTCACCGGGATCGACCCAGTTACGATCTCCAGCATTCAGGACATCATCGCGGAACTGTGCGACAGCGGCATTTCCATCCTGCTCACCGACCACCGCGAGCGCGAGACGCTGACCATCACGCATCGCAATTACATCATCTGCGCCGGGAAGGTCGTTGTCAGCGGCGATGCGGAGACCGTGCTCAGCGATCAAACCGCGCGGAATCTCTACTTCGGCCAGCGGTTCGACGCCGATTCGATCATCGAAGGCAAGGACGCGTTCAACTCGGCCTTGAATGCCCAAGCCGGCGACCGCATGCGGTACGACGACGATTGGGACCGCGCGGCCTGAGGACCTATACCAGCTGCCCGCCAAACAGTCGCCGGCAGCGTAGCGAGAAAAATGGGCGATTCGGGGGGTTTCCTCTTGTCAGGACCCGGCGAATCGTCAACGATACGTGTATTGGGTCGTGCAAACGTAGCGCGACGGACAGTAAGCCGCGAGGGGGTCGGACTTGGCGAGCCGATCGAAGCGGATGGCCTTAACAGAGAGGAGGTGGTCCTGTGAGTTCTGAGTGTAGTAGTAGCCAACAAGGTGGTAACGCCTGATGGCAGTCGACGGGCTGTCGACTTGGGCAGCCACCGTCTCGTAAGGATCACCTCCAAAAAATCCTACGAGAAACAAACAGAAGGCTCGGTTCCCCCTGGGAGCCGAGCCTTCGCTCTTTTTGTGAAGGGATTTTTGGTCAGAAGGAGCCGCGCACGCGGTTCCTAAGAGTGCGGGTCACGTTTCCAGAGGCGCTTCGACGCCGCCGGTGAATTCTTCGCCGTCCATCGGCTTGCCGTGCAGGATCTCGACCTTGTAGCCTCCCTTCGCGCGGAAGTAGCCGATCAAGAGTAGATAACCGCACGCCATGATGACGGGGATAATCGCCGTGTTTCGCAAAGCTATCCGTCCCCCATAAAGACGGGCATCTTCCACTGGGCCAGCATCGGCCTGCTCGACAGAATCGAGTTGCTTGTTCGCGTCGACCTTGTCGATCAATTCGCCGACCTTCTTGCCATCGAGTCCGGAGATCGGCGGAAAGAACAAAAAGTGACTCTTGTCCTTCGCGACGTAGCGCTCGTAGGTCGAGGGGGATTTCTCATGCAGCTCCTGGGCGGCGAAATAGTCCTGCTGGTAGCCGATTCCCGGGCCTCCGAGCAGACCCGCCGAGAGCATGCCGATTCCGCCCATGGTTCCCATCGTCAGTGCCCCTCCCTTGGGAAACCGTTCGCCGACAACACCAAGCATCGTGGGCCAGAAAAACGTCTTTCCGAGTGCGTAGGTCGTCCCGGCGATAAAAACCAGCGTCGCCGCGCCGGCATAGCTCAACGCCGCGAGGCCAATGGCCGCCAGACAGGATCCGCAGAAGAGCAGACCCACGGGATTGATCTTTTCGACGATCGGTCCGGCGAAAAACCGCAGCACGAACATCAAAGTCGACATGTAGACGAACAACAGGAATGCCTTTCCCTTGATCACGTTGTTCATGATGTTCGTGATCCAGCTGTCGGTCCCCAGCTCGACGTAGCCGACCATCGCCATGAGGACCACCAAGAACAACAGCATCGGAGAGGCAAACTCCAAGAGCATTGTCGAGAATGTCACACCGGCCGCGCGCGCTTCCGAAAGCGGGAACTTCTCGAACAGGATGATGAAGCCGTAAATGGCCGTTGGAATGAGGAAAAGCGTCATCAGGATTTCCCATCGCACCTGTTGGATAACGGAATTCGGTCCGCAAAAGCAGTAAGCCAGAGCACCGCCCAGGACCAATCCTCCCGGCCAGCCCGCGTGGAGGATATTGAGATAATGCGTCTTCTGTCGTGGATACAAAGTCGCAACGAGGGGGTTGATGGCGGTTTCGCAAAGTCCGTTGGCGAACGAAAACATGAACATGCCCCAATAGAGGCACTGATAAGTGGCGTTCTGCCCGAAAGAGGCATAGATCGGCGTGGCCGCCAGCGTCACGACCGCTGACAGGACGTGGAGCAGGAATGCCAGCATCAGAATCGCCTTGTAGCCCAGGCGGTCGGTGACCGTGCTGAACAGGATGATGGTGATGCCGCCACCGACCAATCCGCCGCCTGTGATCGTGCCGAGCACTTGCTTGGTGAATCCGAATTGCGATTCCCAGTCGGCGAGGATCGCGCCGCGAAGGGCGAAGCCCAAGCCGGCAGCGATCAGGGTCATAAAGCTGGCGAAAAAGAGGGGGCGGGTGTTGTTCATCGAGAAGGGATCCTCGGCGCGGGAGGGTCGAAAGCGGCGTTAGAGCTTCGCATCGTACAACGAGCTACGCGCGTTTTCCACGACTTAATGCGACTTTTTGGGCGGAGAAACGGGCTTTCGGCACGCGTGAGGGACTACCCGGCCGGCGGCCTCAGAAACGCTCGGATCGGGCCTGCTCAACGGCCGTCCGCTAAGAGGCCGGCCCTCGAATCACAATCAGCGTGCCGCGGCGCGTCACTTTGATCGCGCCTGGCAGAGTCGCGGAGCCGCCCTGTTTCACTAACCGCCAAAGTTTGTCCCAATCGTCAAAGCCGATTGCCTGCCGCGGCCAGTTCTTCCGTTTCCAAAGCTCGACAAAGACCTCGCGGACCAGGTGCCGCGGCTGGCGGCTCAGCGCCTCGGCGTTCAGCCGCACCACGTCGGTCGTCTCGTCCTGAATGCATTGCGTCAGCAGCCCAGCGGCCAGTTCTTCGATCGCGGACTGGAGTTCTCCAGCCTGCTCGGCTACTCGCAGGATCGCGTCGCGGACCGGGGGACCCAGTTCGCGTTCCAAGGTTGGCAGGACTGAATGCCGGATGCGATTGCGCGTTCGCGACTCGTCGAGGTTCGTGGCATCGGTGCAAAACCTTTGTCCGACTTCGCGCAGCCACTCGACGATCTGCCCCCGGCGAATTCGCAAAAGGGGCCGGACCAGTGTGAGCCCTTCCGCCAAAGGGCGGACCGCCTGCATGCCTCTCAAGCCGGCCAGTCCCGTGCCGCGAAACAGGTGATGCAGCACAGTTTCAACCTGGTCGTCGGCGGTGTGGGCGACCGCGACGTGCGAGCAGCGCTCAACCCGGGCGGCACGTTCAAAAAACTCGTAGCGAACGGTACGGGCGGCCTCTTCAATGTTCATCCGGTGCTCGCTCGCGTATGCGGGCACGTCCGCTTTTTCGACGACAATCGGAATATCGAAGTGGCGGCACAACGCGGCCGTCCACGCCGCATCGCGCGGGCCGGCCCGCCGTCGGATGCCGTGGTCAAGGTGTGCGGCCACAAGCTCGAGTTCGCCCGCTTCGGCCAGGGCACGAAGTCCGCGCATCAGGCCGACACTGTCTGCTCCGCCCGAGACGCCCACCAAAACGCGCTTGCCGCGCAATCCAAGCGACTTGATCGCCAGGGCCAGCGGAGCCAGGAAACCCTCGCGCTCTTCCTCACGCGACAAGTCGGAGTGTTTCGCGTGCATGTCTGGCCGAGCCGATGCCCGGGAGCGCGGTCAGAAAATCACCTTGGTTGACGTCGCGGCGAGCCCTGTTAGGATAAGGGGCTATTGATCATTTCGCCGGAATCAGTCGATTCCGCGAAGCACCAAGATGACGTAAGTTTAACGTTAGTCAGGAACTGTGACGTTTCCCAGGGCCTCCGAGGATTGCCAAGGGGGACAGTGAAGGCCTGTGGGGAATCCCGCTTGGCTTTCTTTGAGTTGTAACACGATCCGACCCGTTGGAAAACCAAGAATGGTTAGCCGATTCAGCAGGGCGCTCTCGTTCGTCGTGCAGTTCGTGCTGGGACTGTCCGCCGTGATTCGGTCTCTTCGCTCGGTCGCGTCGCGCGTTTCGCGCGGCAGGCAACGACCGGGTGTGAGGCATTCGAGGGCTGTCTCCGTTCCGTTGTGGCTCGCTCCGCTCGGCGCGCTGGGCTTGAAACCCGCCCTCGCACCGGTCGCTGCGTCCGCCCCACACCGCGACTCGCGCTTCGGCCCGGGCGATGGCGTCCGGCGCCGTGATTGCGCCCGGCACCACCATCGATAGTTCGCCGTTTCAACTCGATGCTGTCCTTCGGTGATCTTGACCGTCCGCACGCGCCGGTGCGGTGGGCCCGCGGATTTCGTCGCGTTTCCGACCGGAAAGCGGCGAAGGCATGGTCGAATATCTCCTTGTGGGCCTGATCTCCGTCGGAGTCGGAGGGGCCGCAGGTTTCTTCTTTGAGCGGATCCGCCAGGGGACGGCTTACCGCACGCGCGGCGAAATCCTCAAGCAGGCCGAGGTCGAGGCCGCGAATCTGATCAAGTCGCGTGAGCTGACGGCCAAGGAAGATCTGCTCAAGCGGCGCGAGTCGATGGAGCGGGAGATCCAGAACACCCGCGAAGAGCTTCGCGAGGTCGAACGCAAGCTCGACCGCCGCGAAATCGTCCTGAACGAGCAGGTCGACGACATCCAGAAAAAGGAGCGGATGCTCGAGCTCACGCAACACAAGCTGGCCGACCGCAGCAAGGCCCTGGAAGTCCGCGAACGCGAGCTGGAACGAATCCTCGAGCAGGAGCAGGAGCAGCTGTACAAGATCAGCGGCCTCGACAAAAAGGCCGGCACCGAAATGCTGCTCGAGCGGCTCGACAGGCAGCTCAAGAACGAGACCGGCGCCCTGATCCTCAAGTTCCAGAACGACCTCAAGGCCCAGTGCGATCGCCAGTCTCGCGAAGTGCTGGCGATGGCCATCCAGCGCTACGCCGCGCCGCACACCTCCGAAACGACCGTCTCGACCGTCGACATCCCCAACGACGAGATGAAAGGTCGGATCATCGGCCGCGAAGGGCGGAACATCCGGGCCTTCGAAAAGGAAACGGGCGTCGACGTGATTGTCGACGACACGCCGGGCGTCGTGATCGTCTCCGCCTTCGACAATGTCCGCCGCGAGGTGGCCAAGCTGGCGATGATCAAGCTGATTCAGGACGGGCGAATTCACCCCAGCCGCATCGAAGAGGTCGTCCGCGAAACGCAAAAGGAAATGAACGATCGCATCCGCCAACTCGGGCTCGAAGCTGCGCAGGAGGCCGGGGCGACCGGGCTGCACGAAAAGTTGATCGAGTTGATGGGACGGCTCAATTTCCGCGTCAGCTACAGCCAGAATGTGCGGCGGCACTCGATCGAGGTCGCGCACCTGACGGGAATGCTGGCAGAACAGCTGGGGCTCGACGGGGCCCTCGCCCGCCGGTGCGGATTCCTGCACGACATCGGGAAGGCGGCCGACCACGAAATGGAAGGGGGACACCCGGCCGTCGGTGCCGACTTGCTCAAGCGGTACGGCGAACCGCCGGAAGTTGTGCACGCCGCGCTCGGGCATCACGACGACATCCGCGTCGATCACATTTACACGGTGCTCGTGGCCGCGGCCGATGCAATTTCCGCTGCCCGCCCCGGGGCTCGCCGCGAGACGCTCGAAAAATATGTCAAGCGGCTGGAGGAACTCGAAGCGCTGGCCTGCGGCTTCCCCGGCGTGGAGCAGGCGTACGCCGTGCAGGCGGGCCGCGAGATCCGCGTGATCGTCGATGCCAAGCAGATCAACGATCGCGAGGCGGCCAAGATGTGCCGCGATCTCGCCAAGTCGATCGAAGAGCAGCTGACCTATCCGGGCGAAATCAAGGTGCAGGTCCTGCGGGAGTTCCGGACCGTAGAGTTTGCGCGGTAAGCGCGCGGAACAGGCGTTCGGCTGCGTCCTCGCCGCTTCGCACGCAGTCCGGGATCCCAACTCCTTCGTATGCGTTGCCGGCCAGCGCTAACCGCGGATGCCCGGCCAGCAGCGTGTTGATCCGTACCACGCGATCGCGATGACCGACTTGATATTGGGGCATCGAGCCCATGTGCCGCGAAACGCGCACGAAGGTTGGCTCGCCTCGGACACCCAGAATGTCGCCGAGTTCCGTGCGCACGATATGCGCGAGCTCTTCGTCCGTGCGCTCCAGAAACTCCGGCTGAAGCGCCCCACCCACGAAGGTGCGCAGCACGACCTGCCCAGCCGGCGCGCGGCCGGCAAACTTGCGGCTGGCGAACGAGACTGAGAGGATCCGCCGCCCTTCGATCGCCGGAATCACGAGCCCCGAGGCGCTGAGCGGATGCGCGATGTCACACTCGCGGTGACCCGTGACCACGATGGCACTTGAGGCGTACTCGATTTCGCCGAGCGCCGCGCTCAGCTGGGCATCGATCGATGCCACTAAGCCTGCGGCACGATTCGCCGGCAACGCGACGACGACGAGGTCGAACGCCAGATCCCGCCCGTCGGACGTCTCCAGAGTGAATGCGCTGTCGGTTACGTCAGGCGGCCGCAGCGCGCGGATCCCGACGCCGCGGTGAATTGTGCCCGCCGACTCGATGCGCTCGACAAGGGCATCGACCAGCTCCGACATGCCATCGCGGAGCGCGGCAAAGAGTCCGTACCGCGCACCGCTTTCGGGGGGCCCGGATTCGCGCATTTTCTCACCGTCATCAGATGGTTGGCGGGCTGCGCGGCTCAGGCTGCCGTAGCGGCGCTCCATTTCGATAAATCGCGGCAGCGTGGCCTCGAGACTCAGCTTTTCAGGGTCGCCGGTATAAATGCCGGCCACCAATGGTTGCACGAGCCGCTCGAGCGCTTCCGAGCCGAGTCGACGGCGGACAAAGGCTGCCACGCTTTCGTCGCCGGTTTGCGTCCTCCGCGGGACGAAGCGCTCCAACGCCAGCCGCAGTTTGCCGAGAGGGCTGAAGATCGGCGAACGCAGCACGGGCCAGATTCGCGACGGCGCCATCAACATGAATCCGTCGGGGATTGGCACTGGCTTGCCGCGACGAAGGACGAGCGCCTGCCGATGAGCGGGGTCGGTCGCGATCAGATGCTCACTCAATCCAAGGCGGCCGCAGAGCTCGACGGCCGCTGGCTTGTTCGTGATGAACGAGTCGGAACCGAGTTCGACGATGCAGCCCTCGATCCGCTCCGTCTGAATGACGCCGCCCAATCGCGGACTGCCTTCACACAGCTCGACATGGAGGTTTTTTCCGTGTTGAGCAGCCAACTCGATCAAGCGATGAGCCGCAGCCAGACCGCTGATCCCGCCTCCGATCACGGCGATACGCGCCATGCGATCCGCGGCTGCGCCAGGCGGCTGATGAAGAACTTGTCCTTCTGGGCTCATGCGGCGACCGAAGATTTCGCGTTTTTGGGGCTACCGGCGCGCGACCCCCATCTCGTGGACCATTGCCACGAGCGCCTTGACTTGCTCAGGATCCGTTTCGGGCAACACGCCATGCCCGAGATTGAAGATGTGACCCGGCCGGCCGCCGGCGCCATCGAGCACGGTTCGAGTCTGCGCTTTCAACGTGGCGCGGTCGGCCTGTAAGACGACCGGATCGAGGTTTCCCTGAACGGCGACATCGTGACCGAGGCGCTTCCACGCCTCGCCAAGCTCGACGCGCCAATCCAACCCGATGATCGATCCGCCAGCCTGGCGCTGTAGCGGTAAGAGGGCCGGGTTTCCCGTGAGGAAATGAATCGTCGGCACCTGGGGCGGCAGGCTCTCGAACACACGGCGGGAATACGGAAGTACATAGCAACGATAGTCGGCAGGCGATAAGCAGCCGGCCCAGCTATCGAAGATCTGCACGGCCTGGCAGCCCGCCTCGATCTGACGTTCTAGGTAGCCCACAATCGAGTTAGCCAACCGCCGCAGCAGCCCATCCCAAAGCTGGGGGCAGGCGTACATCAGTCGCTTGGTGCGGGCGAAGTCGCGCGACCCGCCCCCTTCGATCGCGTACGAGGCCAAGGTGAAGGGAGCTCCGGCGAACCCCAACAGCGGAATGTCCGCTGGCAACTGCTTGCGGACAAGGCGGACCGCGTCGTAAACAAACCCCAGCTCGCCCAGGGGGCACCCCAGGCTGCCTGGCCGCATGCGCTCGAGATCGTCGAGCGTGCGGATGGGGTTCAAAATCTTCGGCCCGCCGCCCGCCGTGTACTCCAGCTGAAAACCCATCGGCTCGAGAATGGGCAACAAATCGGCGAACAGAATGGCCGCATCGACGCCAAGGGCTTGCTGCGCCGTGAGGGTCACCTCAGCCGCCAGATCGGGCTGCTTGCAAAGTTCGAGGAACGAGACCCTATCCCGAACGCTGCGATACTCGGGCAGGTAGCGGCCGGCCTGCCGCATGATCCACACGGGCGTCGTGTCGACGGTCTCGCGACGGGCGGCGCGCAGAAACCGACTGTTATAAAGCTCCGGCGTCATCAACTGGCTCCGAACCAATCTTAGCAGAGCGATTGGCGAGCGGCCGGTCAGTTGCGCTTGGCGGCCAGGATTTCAGGCGCGAGGCTTATCGTCTGGACGACCAGCTGCCCCATTCGCGTCGGGACCGCTTCCACATCAACCGGCAGGCCGTGCTCGCGGATTGTCTCGCTGGCGGTCGGGCCGATCGACCCAATCACACAGCGGCGTGCTGCCGCCAGCCAGGCATCGGCTTGTCCCAGCGTTCCCGCCACCTCCAGCACGCACTCCAGTTGGTGGGCGCTGGTGAAGAGCAGCACGTCGAAGTTACCCGCGATCGTTTCGCGGACGGCCGAGCGCAGCGGCTCGACGTCCTCCGGAAGAGCCCAGCGATAGACCCCAACCTGTTCAACCGTCGCGCCCCGCCGGGTGAGTTCCTGCACGAACTCAGTGCTGGGTCGACCGTATTCCTGCACCGCGATCCGTTTGGCCTCGACGACTCCCGCGCTCTCCATTGCGGAGAGCAGCTCGCGCCACGTGTTGGGCTCTTCGGCCCGAATTGTTACCGGCACCTGCCACTCTCGAAGGACGGCTGATGGCTTGGGCCCGCGGACGGCTACGGTCGCCCGCCGAAGGGCCGTGAGAATCTCCTCGCGATCGAAGCGGGTGGCGGCCGCGTCGAGGAGGGCGCGGGCGCCGACGCCGGTCAGAAACACGACCACGTCAATCTTCCCCGCCAACAGCGACGAGACAAACGCGAACGCCGCAGCGTTCGAATCCAGCGGCACCTCGCGCA
>DASPSM010000271.1:0-5190 GCA_035623955.1 Planctomycetaceae bacterium | reverse complement strand
ACCGAGACGACATTCGCCAAAGACATCAGCGATCGACAGATCCTTCGCGATTGGCTGCTCGACCTCACCGATCACCTCGCCGGCCGACTGCGGCACGTTGGGCTGCGGGCGAAGACCGTCGAAATCAAGATTCGCTCCTCCGACTTTCGCACGCGTCACCGGGCGCAGGCACTTCCCGAGGCCAGCAACGCGACCGATGCAATCTGGCAAACCGCGCAAGCAATCCTCGAGCGGAGCCTCGCCCGCGAAATCCTCCCGGTCCGCCTGCTCGGCGTCGGTGCCACCCGGCTGACGAGCGAATCGGCCGTCCAACGCCGGCTATTCGACGCCGACGACCACAGTCGCCAGCGCTCTCTCGATCAAACGGTCGACGCCATCCGCAAACAGTTCGGAACCACGGCAGTCCAGCGCGGCGCGATTCTGGATCGCGTCGAGAAAGAAGAGCCGTGATCGCTCAGCTGCCGACGGCGCCACCCGTATTCTGCATATCGCTTTCAAAGACCAAGCTTGTTGCGAATCTCCGCCACGATTGCTTCGGGAGCCCGGCCGACGTCGACTCGGAGAGCCTGATCGGGCGGCTCGAGCGTCTCGAACTGACTCTTGAGCAGCGCCGGATTCATGAAATGACCGGTCCGCTTCGCCAGCCGCTCTTTGATCAAGTCCTCAGAGCCGGACAGCTCCACAAAGCGCACGGCTTCGGACGCGTAAGGGGCGAGATAGTGCTGGTAGCTGTGTTTGAGCGCCGAGCAGGCCAGCACGACATTTTCGCCGCGCTGCGCGGCCTGATCGAGACGCTTGCGGATCGCATCCAGCCAGGGTTTTCGGTCATCGTCCGTCAGTGGAATTCCCTGCCGCATCTTGTCGACGTTCGCTTGGGGATGGAAATCGTCCCCTTCCACGAATGACCATCCCAATTCCCGCGCCAACAGCTTCCCCACCGTCGATTTGCCGCTGCCGGTCACGCCCATCACGACAATAATCACGGGCCGACTCTCCTGCCTTCCGAGTTCGTCCTGCGAGTGTGCGCGAAATTCTCTATAATTTCGACACGTCGCGCCCGTAGCTCAGATGGATAGAGCAACGGATTTCTAATCCGTCGGTCGGGGGTTCGAGTCCCTCCGGGCGTATTTCAAATGAGCAGCGGCACGCCTGGATTCGCACTCGGGCCGTTCGTAGCGGGGTCGTATTCAGTTACACCCATGATGCCGTGACTTCGTTTCAAATCAAAAGACGAGCTGTAGTCCGCAGCGATAAATGTCTTCGCGCGGGCCTCCCACGAGATCGCGGGTCCCGAAGAAGTTGGTGAACCGGGCGTTGTGCCCTTTGATCACGTATTCGACCCCGACGTCCACGCCTTCGCTGAACTCCTTGGCGGAGGCTGCTGCAGCCGGGCTGTCATAATCGTACTTCTGATAACGAACGAATGGGCGAAAATGCCCATACACCCCACAGCAGCCGATCTCCTGGGGGAGCAGCCATCCGGCAAACACAAAGCCCGCCAGCCCCGCAATCGGGCTGGCCACGTCGCCGCCGACCGCGTAGTCGTAGTACGCGGCTTCAAATGTCCCCGATCCCCACGGGGTCATCTTGTTCTCCAGCAGGAAGTCGACGTTCCAGCCAGTGAACGAGCCGACGTGGTGCTCGGCATCGGCCACCGCATCGGCTTGGGTCTGCAGCGCGAAGCCGATGGCGCAAATGTCCTTCGTGCCGTAGTACGTGCTGAAGTTGTAGTAGCCCAGCTCAGGATCGAGGAAGTTCACAGCGACGCGCATGGCAAACGCAGGATCTCCGTTGGTGTTGGGGGCGTTTGCGGGCCCCAGCGGCCAGTCGTTGCCCGCGCTTTCGCGTCCCTGACCGTTGAAGATGCCGAACTGCCACTTCAACTGGCCTCCAAAAGCCGGCTCCCATTCTCCCCAGTATGCGGCGCCATCGTCGCGGAGCAGAAAGACGTTGGGATATTTCGAGACGAACGGATAGTCCCAGCCATTGATGAAGAAGGGCCCCGAAAGGGAAGAGCGGTCGGCCGGGGCACGGAATCGGCCAACCCAGAAGTTGACGTACTCGTTGAACTCGAAGCGGGCATCGGCGTCGAGCAGATGAATGGTGTCCGGCAGGCCGATGTTCGCCCCGGTTGAATCCGTGAATCCAACGTTGCCGGCGCCCGTGATGTCGGTGCTCACTTCATAACCGATCACGCGCGTCACGTAGCCGGTGAAGTAGACTCGCAAGTTGTCGATTGCGAAGTAATTCCCCCCTTTGGGCACGCCTTCCGGGCCCACGGAATTGAAGCTGGTTCGCAGTTGCGGATCGATGTTGCACCACCGGTCCGGTGTCCAACGAAACGTCAGGCCGCCGTCCGGGTCGCAGCCCACTGACGGAACCCAACTCGGGCCGACGCCGGGGCTCGTGATATTCTGGCCGGTCGATTCTTGGCCGCTGCGAGGGTCGAACGATTCGAGTCCGTCGGGATTGGGTGGTACCTGCTCCGAGCCGATCTGCTGAATCGAGCCAGGCTCGGTGGCGGAACCGTCGGGCAACCGAACCGCGCTCGTATCGGCGCTCGGTCCGGAAGATGGAATCCAGTTCAGCGATGCGACATTCGGCCCCGAACAAATCGCCTTCAGACCCGGAGTGAGCGGCGTCAGCGCGTCGCAATCCGCTGCATTGCAATTGGCGGCATCGCAACTGACTCGCTTGGCGAGGTCGGATTGATCGAACGCATCGTCCTTCGCCGGGGCCGCTTTCGACTCTTGTGCTTGCGGGTTTGCCGATGGAACATCCGCAGCGCTTCCAGGAAGCTCAGGCCCGTTGGCGATCGCAACCGAGGCGAACGCGCTGGCACCCAGAACAACCAGTGCCCTGACCAGGGGTTTCAAAGAACGTCTCCGTGACGACGTTTGCCACTCTCGCGCGCATTCGCGTTGGCCAGGCTGAGGAGGCGGGGTGCTGGGATCGACTGCCGTCGCGTCGAGTGTCGCCAATGCCGTCGTCGATTCGGCTGCCGATGGGCGGGAGAGCGTCGCCCTGCCGGCAGAGTCTTGCGCGTCAACCGCCGAGCCGCAGTTTGGGCCGAACGTCGGCAGCGATGCTCCGGTCAACGCGGACTTACTTTGCGCGCTGAGGACTAGGAGCAGGAAGTCCCTGCCCGGTCTCGAACACCTTAATGAACACGCGCGGTCTGCTGGAATTGATCGTCCTCAATATTGGGCTCGATGTTGGAGTAATCAGCCCTACGTTATTTGCGATGATGGTGATCATGGCCTTAGTCACCACAGGCTTGGCTGCCCCCGTCCTGCAATTGCTGATCGCTCCTCCTTCAGCCGAATTTCGCCAGGCCGGGATTGAGAGCTAAGCTTGGTCTCCGTCGAGAACACGACCGCAACCTCTTTTCCGGGCACTGCGCGCTTAGCGAAACATCCGCGACGGGAGCAGGCTGACCTTTTTTGAGAGTTGCCGAATCGGTATGCCGGGGCGTTCGGCTTCGTTCTCTTCGATGTGTCGCCGGTAAGCCGAGAGGATGTCGCTTCGCGTCACGATGCCGATGACTCGCGTGGGCTGGCTGCGGAGCACGACGGGCAGCCGTCCGATGTTGTGGTTGACCATATGGTGGGCGGCCTGGCGTGCCGTGCAGTCGTCGTAAACGAATTTCGGCGGGCGGAATAGGATCTCGCGCAGCTCGCGGCCGCCGCCGATGCGAGGATCCAGGAGGTCTCGCCGGGTCAGGACGCCGACCAGATATCCGTTTGGATCGAGAATGGGAAATCCTTGGTGCTGGTTTTCGTCGTTTCGCAGCGCGAGCCAGCGCCGCGCGCTCTCGACCGTTTGCGTGCTTCGCAAGGTGACGGCTGGTTTGGTGGCGATGTCGCCGACGATCACTTGTTCCAGCGGGTCGGCCAGGTACTCGGCCGGCGCGCGGATGCCGAGGCGCGCGATTTTCTCGGTCATGATCGAGTTCTTGGCGGTCAAAGCGGCCACGAGGTAGCTCGCCGCACAGCCGGCCAACAGCGGCAAGAGCCCGTAGGGTTGGTACGTCGTTTCAAATGCCAAGACTGCCGACGTCAAAAAGGCGCGTGAGGCGCCGGCAAACAGGGCCGCCATTCCGACCAGGGCCGCCACGCGCAGGTCGATACCCGCGTGCGGAACGAGCCAATTCGCAACCGCTCCCAACGTCTGTCCGCATCCCGCCCCCATCATCAAGATTGGGGCCAACGTTCCCCCGGACGTTCCGCTCGATACCGAAATCGACCAGGAGACAAACTTCATCAGGCATAGAAAGAACACAAACTTAATGGGCAAGTCGTTCGAGAGGATGTTCGAGATGTTGTAATACCCGACGCCCAGCGTGTCGGGGGCGAAATATCCCACGAGCCCGACCGCGATCGCTCCGAGCGCCGGCCACCACATCCAATGAATGGGCAGCCAATCGAACGCGCCTTCGATGGCCGAAACAGCGCGGGTGATTCCCGTGGCAATCAGGCCCAAAAGGACGCCCAGAATCACATAAAACACCAGACTCGACAACGAAACCGGGGCAACATCGGCCATTGCAAAAATCGGCCGCGTCCCAAACAACAGCAGCCGCAGGCCGGCCGCCGTTACGCTGGCCATGGCGACTGGGATGATCGACCGGGCGCGAAACTCGAAGAGCAATAACTCAATCGCCAATAAGACAGCCGCCACCGGACAACCGAACGTTGCGGCGATTCCGGCCGCTGCCCCGGCGGCAAGCAAGGTTTTGCGTTCCGCCGGGGTTGTCGAGAGGAACTGCCCGAACAGCGAACCGAGCGCGCCCCCCGTCGCGATCACGGGGCCCTCCGCCCCGAAGGGGCCGCCCGTTCCGATCACGATGGCTGCCGAAAGCGGTTTGAGGAAAGTCATTCGCGCCGGAATGCGGCTTTGATTGACGAGGACTTGTTCCATCGTTTCCGGGATGCCGTGACCCCGAATCGCCTTCGAGCCGTAGCGGGCCATCAGGCCAACAATCAGGCCGCCGATGATTGGGACGACAACCACCCAGATCCCGAGAGCGTTTTGCGCCGGGGTGACGTCGGCGAAAGACCAGCGCTGAAAAAACGCGACGTTGGTGACCAACGTGATCAGCCGGATCAGAACGACCGCCGCGATCGAGGCGGTGGCCCCGAGCGCCACCGCGACGGCGCACTGACCCACAACGCGACGATCGATAATCGA